>JAISQV010000313.1 GCA_031273985.1 Spirochaetaceae bacterium
TTGTAATTCTCGGAGGCTTCCTTTTCGGCGGTGGAAACGGATTTGTCTATTTCCGCCGTTATGGCGGGGGTTATGTCCTTTTTTATGCAGGGAAGTTTCGACCAATCCGCAATCATCCACCTCGCAGGCGTAGAGGCAGTCAAAGGGAAAAGGAACTCCGGTTGTGTTTAGATCATTCAAACGGTTCTGGATCTCATTGGTGGTTTTGCCTATTTTTACCAGTCCCGGCATGGCGGGATTGGTAAGGACATACACAATACCGTGTTTTGGTTCCGGCATACTACCTCCCTTGTCTTCCTGGACTTGCAACATGGTGAAAGTGCAGCGGAACTGCAAAGGGTATAATAGGGGTTATGCCGGAACTTGAAGCAAGAACATATTTATTGCCTTGCCGGGGGAATTTTTTGTAAGGCGCCAAGGATTGACCGTCCGCTCTTCGGCGTGGCCGGTGGTATGTCGGGCTTTTTCCCGCTTTGCGTCCTGCAAGGTCGCCGGGCGGGATTTTGCGGTCGGCCGTTTCTGCGGAGACGGCCCGCCCCTTTCTCCTTCTTCCTTCGGGCGCCTTCGCACCCCTTCGTGTTAAATTCTTCTTCTTTCCTGATTCGCGCTTACGGGAACCGGGGGCGTTGCGGGCTCCCCCGCGCAAGCGGGTTCTTGGGCCCCCGCAGAGGGGGTAGCGCAAGACGCCGTAGGCGGCTGGAGCGTAGGGGGCCGCCCCCGCATAAGCGGGTTCTTGCCCCCTTCTTCATTTCTCTTCCAGGATATGTTTCACGTGAAACACGTGAGGGGGGCCAAGCCCGCTTACAAGGGTTCGGGATGTTTCACGTGAAACGTGCTTAGGGGGCGGCCAGGGGCCTGCATACGTCGATCCACCCGGAATTCCCGGAGTACTCGTCAAGTTCCTCCGGGCTGAGCTCTATGGCGGAGTTGCCGCTGCCACAGGCCGGGAAAACGGTCTCGAAGCGCTTGAGCGAGACATCCAGGTAGACGGTAACGCCTCCGGGGAGGGCGAAGGGGCACACGCCGCCCACGGCATGACCGGTCAATTCCAGGGCCTCTTCCGGGCTGAGCATCTTTACCTTGACGCCGAAACGGTCCTTGTACTTGCGGTTGTCCAGCTTCATGTCCCCGGCAACGACAACCACCAGGACCTCCGAACCGCCGCCGCGCAGGGATATGCTCTTGGCTATTCTGGCGGGAATGACCCCCAGGGCCTCCGCCGCCGCAGGGACCGTGGCCGTGGAAGAGGCCATCTCGATTATGTCCCCGCCCCGGTTCCAGCGCGCCAAATACTCCCGAACCCGCTCTACTGACATGATACCTCCCGGCTCCGCGCCTGCGCCGTGGCGAAACTGGCGAAGCTGGCAAAAGCCTTGAAAAATACTCAAAAACAGATACGCTTATAGGTAGCATAATCTTCTAGAAATTTGAAGGAGTTTTTACATGAAAAAAACAGCCGGTCTCTTGCTTGTCACCCTGGTCCTTTTCTCGGCGGCATCGTGCAAAACCACCCAGAAGGATATCAGCGATCAGTTTCAGGAGGTGTACGACGCCTACCGCGCCGACATTATCCTCGCTGGCGCAACGTCCTATACCGTCGCTCCGGGGGACACCCTCTCCAGAATCGCCAACGCCAAGTACGGCGCGGGTAACGGGTATTTCTTCCCCCTCATCATGCTTGCCTCAAGCAGGACCGTCTTGGACCCCGATCTGATCGAGCCGGGTATGTCCCTGACCATACCTGTTTTGCAGACAAATCTGGACAACCCCGTCTCCCGGGGCCGGATCAAGCAGTTCCTCAAGGATGTTGCGGCGATTTACGATGGGAAGGGGGATGAACGGAGCATCAGCATCAGGGATCATCTCCTCACGCAGTCCAATTCGCTTTAGGGCTGACCCGCTCGTTCCAGGCACTCAAGATACCTCACGGCAAGCCGTGGGGTATCATTCCTCCTCAAAGACAAGGTCTCTGGCAGCGCCGTCTTTCTCCGTATGCAGGATCAGCCTGCCCCCGGACAGTTCCCAGGAGCGGGCGCTTTCAAGCGCATCGTAGTATTCCCGCTCTCTGAGGCTTTCCGGCTCGTTCAGGGCCGCCATGAGGGTCCCCGCCAGGCTTTCCACCGCGATGGATTCCCCGTCGACACGGTAGGGGCCAACGTAGCGGTTGGGAAAAGCCTTGCCGCTGACACGGCCCGCCTCCGCATCGAAGCTCAGGGTGTAGGCCCCGGCATCGGCAAAATCCGCCCGGCTGTAGGGGGGCCGATCCGGAAAGGGCGGCTCCACGGCGGTCAGTTTCCATGTCTTCCCGGCAATCCCGCTGAAGCCCTCCGGCAAAGAGGACGCAGCAGGCCCGCCGCTGGCACAAGCCGCCGTCAGGAGCGCCGCCAGCAGGAGGACCCAAAAACCCGCTGAGGCAGGCCGCCCCGGCCCGTAACGCCCGCAAGAAAATAACGCTGGTTTCATACGGTGATTCTAGCCGAACCACAGGGCAGAACGCAAGGCTTCGCACAGGGAAAAAGGGATAAGAGGGACAACGCAGGGGTGACTGACACCACGCAGGGGCGGGGGAAAACAAGACAGTCCGCGGATTTACACGAAATATACGGATTACACGGATTTTTTGTTCCAATACCTTCTTAAATCCGTGAAAAATCCGTGAAAATCCGTGGACAAATATTCCTCACGGCAACGCTTGGCCTTCCTTCGCGGACTCTTTTGTTTATATGCGCTGGACCTGCTTCTCTCTCTTACCAGGAGAAAACTTTTGGGGTATCCTCACGGAATGGCTGGTGTTCTCTTCCTGATCGCCGTGCTCCTTTTTCCAATACTGGGCCTCATTGCCTGTTTCAGAAAAATATCCCGGCAGGGGGAACTTCTCCGGGAATACGGGGAGCGGCTGCGGGGCCTGGAAGACACGCTGCGGGCCTCCCCCCTGACCGCCGGAGCGGCCCCGCCCCTTGAAACGGAGCGTATCCCGGAGGCAAGCCCCCTGCCGGAAGCGGCCCTGGCGGAAACCGCCCCGGCGGAACTAAGCCAGCCGGTCTTAACCGGCGCGGCGGAGCCGGGAGACGCAACCCTGGCGGGACCCCCCTTAGCCGAACCGGCCCCGGCGGAACCAACCGCCCCGGCGGCATACAATTCCCTGAAAGCCTTCATCCACGGCGGGAATCTCTGGGCCGCCGGGGGAATAATCCTCCTGCTGGCCGGCTTTGCCACCCTGATCACCTACCTGGCAAGCCGGGGCTTTTTCACCGTTGAAATGGGGATAGCCGGGGCGGCCCTTTCCGGCCTTGTCATGCTGACGGCGGGCTGGCGGTTCAGAAAAAAGCGGCCCGTCTATTTCCTGCTGCTCCAGGGCGGCGGCATAGGGATCCTCTACCTTTCCATTTTTGCGGCCCACAAACTTACCCCCTACTTCCCGCCCCTGCTCACCCTGATACTGCTGAGCCTCCTCATCCCCCCGGCGCTGATCCTGGCCCTCTTTCAGGAAGCCCAGCCCCTGGCCCTGCTGGGCTTCCTGGGCGGCTTTGCCGCCCCCCTGCTTCTGGCCTCCGGGTGGGAGAATCATGTCTTCCTCTTTGCCTACTACGGGGTTCTGAACCTGGGGATACTGGGCATAGGGCTGTTCCGTTACTGGAAGGGGCTCAACCTCCTGGCCTTTCTGAGCACCTTCGGCCTGGCAAATTACTGGGCCGCCGGATACTACGAGGCATCCCTGTTCCGGCAGGTGGAACCCTTCTTTCTGGCTTACATCATCATCTTCACCATTCTGGGCATCCGTAGTTTTGAAGTGAAAAAAATCCGGGGCCTGGATATGATCCTGATCCTGGGGACCCCCGCCCTGGGAGCCCTGCTCCAGTGGAGGGTCTTTGCCGGTTTTCAACACGGACACGCCCTGGTTTGTATTATGTTCTCGGCCTTCTATATTCTTCTGGCCTTTGTCCTGTGGAAACGCCGGGGCGGGGGGCTCTTCTCCGAAGCCTACCTGAGTCTCGCCCTGTTCCTGGCAAACCTTGCCCTGCCCCTGGAACTCGCCCCCCGGATCACCAGCGCCGTTTGGGCCGCCGAAGGGGCGCTGGTCTTCTTTTTCGGCCTCCGGCTGAACAAGGCCAGAGCCGCCGTTGCGGGGCTGATCCTCCATACCGCGGCGGCCATAGTTTTTGCCTTTGAGCAAGCGCCCCCCGTGGAGGGGGCTTTCCGCAGCATCCGCTTCACCGGCGCCCTGATCATCGCCCTGTCCGCCCTGGTAATCATCTTCATCGCCGAACATCCCCCCGCGCCCTCCGCCCCCAGGCTCCTCTACCCCGCCTTTCCCGTCGTTTTGGCCGTCTGGGCCTTTGCCTGGTGGTTCGGCGGCTGGTCCTACGAGATAGGCCGGGCCCTCTACCACAGGGGGGAAGTGTTTTTTCTGTTCTCCTCCCTTTCGGCGCTGGCGGCCTACGGGGGATCGAGATTCTTCCGCACCCCGGTTTACCGTATAGGCATGATCCCGTCCCTTCTCCTGGGACTCTACGCTCTTCTCCGCCCTCTCGTACTGCGATATTTCTTTTATGTCTACGAACCCCGGATGATCCTGGGGCACAATTTTTTTGAGGGGCCCTTCCTCTGGGCCTGGCTTGCCTTCTTCGGCATCCAGGCGCTGCTCCTCTTTCTGGCGCGGAAGGACCTTGGGGAGGGTGTCCACAGCGTCTGGCTTTTTGTTTTTATCGTCGTAACCCTGGGGGTTTTGAGTTCCTCGGGCCGGGCCCTCAGCCTCTCCCAGGGCCTTGCCCCGGCCTGGACAAGTTTCGCGGGGCTTCTCCCCGTTTTTGTGACGATGATCGGGATAAGCCTCCTGGCGCGGCGGCTTCGCGCTCCGCCCTCCGGCCTGCGGTGGAAACTCCTCTTCTTCGTCCTGCCCCTGGTTCTTAGCTGCATCATGGGGCTCTGGTTTCTTGTTACCCTGTTCCTTCCGGGGAATCCAGCGCCGCTGCCCCTCTACATTCCCATCCTCAACCCCCTGGACATTGAAGAAGCTTTTTGTATCGTTCTCTTCCTCCTCTGGCAATCGGCGCTGTTGAAACGGAAGGAGCCGGGGGTGCAAAAAGTAGCCCTTGTAGTCATTATTGACACCATGGTTTTCCTTTTCACCGCGGCCATTACTGCCCGGAGCGTTCATTTTTACGGGCATATTCCCTACCGCCGGCTCTTTGATTCCGATGTATTTCAGTTCAGCCTCTTTATCCTCTGGGCGGTTTACGGCATAGGGCACATCATAGGGGGCAACAAATTATCCCTGCGGGGAATCTGGCTTGCCGGGGCGATTCTTACGCTTACGGACATTGTTAAATTTCTGATCCTCGATCTGGCCGGTACCGGGGTGGTAACGAGAATCATCTCCTTTTTCATCGCCGGCCTTCTCCTCCTCTTCATAGGCTGGGCCGCCCCCCTGCCGCCCGCGAAACGGAAGGGCGCCCTTCCCGGAGAAACGGAGAATCATGATTCATAATTTCAATTCGGAATTTGGGCGCCTTTGCGATGTAAACATCGCAAACCGGGCTATCCGCTCCAATCTTTTGGCTGCGCCAAAAGGATTTCCGCTTCTATCCCTGGCGCGTATTATCCGGCAACTTGCATATTCTGGATTGAAGATCTCTAA
>JAISQV010000326.1 GCA_031273985.1 Spirochaetaceae bacterium
CGTGGAAGGCCCTGAACACTGTAGCCGGGGCCGGGAGCGTCTCCCAGGGATAGGCGAAGGCGTCAAGCGCCGCTGCCCCCAGCCAGACCGCCTCGTCCGGCGCCCCGTCCAGCCTGAATGCGGCGGCGTCGAGCTTCGCCGCAACATAAACCGGGGCCCGGGCCTCCTGCCTGCCGCCCGCAAAGAGCAGCCCCCCCGCGATCAACAGGGGAATCAACAACATCTTCTTCATAGAGCCTCCTGATGCAACACTCGGATGTATGCGGGAATCCGCAAGGGCTGCGGGAACCCGTATGATAAGTTTGCTATGATTCCCCCGATCCGGCAATAGGGGCGGGGCAAAAAAGGCGAATTCGGCGGAGAAAAACGGGAAAGCCTGGAAGATTCGAGGGAAAAAGGGGGCCAAGCCCCCTGCGCTCCAGCCTCCTCGGGCCTGCGGCCCTCCGGGGGCTTCCGCTACCCCCGTGCGGGGGCTCCGCCCCCGCAACGCCCCCGGCCCTTCTCCCCGGAGGCCCTCCGGCATACCGTAACAGCCGCCGGAAGCGGATTATGTGAGCCTGGGCCTATAGAGCCCCGACAGCACCCCCAGCGGGGACCCTACCGCGCAGGTTACGGTAGAGACCTACCTCGTAGGCCGCCACGAACTCGGCGTAAAACTCGTCTATGTTACCGGCAGCGCCGCCGACCCCGCCAACAAAGGCTGCCGCATCTGGTACACCGTAGCCGCCCCCGGCGAAACGCCCCCCGCAAACCCCGACGACCTCCGCAAATCCTTCTACACCAAACGGAAAAAAGACCTCATCGAATTCGGCTTTGACGACAGCGGGAAGACGGCCTGGTTTGCCGTTCAGATAGAGAACGACGGCAGGAAAGGCCCCTGGGGCCCCCTTGTTTCGGCGCTCATTCCGTAGGGATGACCATAAACGCAGGTCCGCTTTCGGACAGGCCGCCCCCGGAAGGGACGTCAAAGGAGTTATCGATGAAAAGAACATTCAAGGTTTGGCGGAGTATCGCCCTTGCGGCGCTCTTCGGGTTTGCCCTGGCAGGCTGCGGCGATGGCGCGGGGGGCCCCGGAGTCGATCCCATTGAGCCCGACCCGCCCGACCCGCCCGGCGCCACCTGGACGGCGGTGAGCGACAGCGCCTTCGGCGACAGTAGTATCCGCGGCATCGCCTGGGGCGGCGACAGGTTTGTCGCGGTCGGGGAGGACGGCAAGATAGCGTATTCCAATGCGCTCACGCCATAAGCGGCATTACACACAAACCAGCGGGATTCTGCCACGGCAGAATCCCGCTGGAGCGCAGGGGTGACTGACACCATTCCCCCAAGGCGGGGCCCGTTGCTACGCAACAGCCGCTGCCTTGGCGTTACGGGGCAGCGGCCATTTCCCGCTGAATCATGCCGCTGATGATTTCGGTCATAAAGATTTATAACCACGAAGGGCACGAAGCACACGAAGGGAAGAAGGGTCCAAGGGCAAGCTTCCGCACCCGTCTTTCAGCGGTTTTCTTGTTTTCATAATTATCTTCCTTGGTGTCCTTTGTGTGCCCTTCGTGGTTATCCTTTTTTCTTCCTTCGTGCGCCTTCGTGCAGCCTTCTGTGCCTTCGTGTAACTCTTGGTCTCCTGCCTCTTCCGCGCAAGGGATAGGAGGGGTGCGGAGCAGCCACGGCGTAGCCGGGGCCGGAGGCGAGAGCCGGAGCCCCGGATAGCCCGGTCCCCGGTGCGAAGCGCCGGGGATGCGCCCCTCTTCTTTTTCCCTTACTTTTTCGGCTTTTTTGACTTTGCGGTTTTTAGTATCTTTGTTTTTGGATACATCAGGCTGCTAGCGCCTTCGCCGTGAATTGACGAAGCGGAGGAAGTCGTTGATGTTCTTTACCTCGATGACGCCGGGGCGTATCTCCATGCGGCGCTGCGCCACAAAGTGCTCCAGCGCGGCCTTGGCCTCCGCCGCGCTCAGGCCGGCCCAGCCGGCAATGTCCTCGGGCTTTACGGGGAATTCCCGGGAATCGCTGGAGCGCTCCAGGTCCGGCAGGGATTCGTCCAGCACGAGAAACACGTCGGCCACCCGCGCGTCGGGTTCGTCCAGGGTGAGGGTCATGTAGCGGCGCTTGGTGTCGTAGATACGCTTGGCGAACAGCTTGAGCAGCCGCATGGCGATCTGGGGATTCCCCTGCAGGAGAATCTCGAAGGTTTCGCTGGTAAATTCCAGCAGCGTCGCGTCTTCCAGGGCTATGGCCGTGGCGCTACGGGGGGAATTTTCCAGGATGGCCATTTCGCCGAACATATCGTTGGGCTGCAAAATGTCCAGTATTTTTTCCACCTTTCCCAGAAGTTTTATCAATTGTACCCTGCCGGACTGGATAACATAGAAAGTGTTGCCGGGTTCAAATTCGGAGAAGATCAGTTCCCCGCTCTTAAAGGTCCTGGCAAATCTGCTGAACGTGTCGAGTCCTGCCATCATCCCTCCAGCGCGGCCAGGGCCTGCCTGATTGTGCCCCGGAGTCCGCCTTCCCCGTCCGGCGCCAGCGCGAGGGCTTTACGGTAGAATCCCGCGGCCTGTTCCGGGCGCCCGGCCTTGCCGTGGGACTGCCCCAGGTAGTAGAGCGTTTCCGCCAGGGAGGGGTGCCGGGGGTACTTTATCAACATTTGGGTAAAGAAGCTGATACAGTCATCGTAGCGCTGCAGGAAGAAGAGGCAGCGGCCCATGTCAAAGTAACTTTTTGTCGTGTATTGCTCATCGGTTCCTTCATTGATGATGGTCTTTAGGGCAGTGTAGGCCTGCTGGTACATCTTCCGGCTCATCAAGCTCAGGGCGTCGTAGTAGGATTTTACCGCATCGCCCAAAGCTTCCTGGGCCGGGGGGCCGGGAGGGGCCGGGGGCCGGGGAGTCGCGGCTTCAGCGGGGCCTGCATTCAGGTTCGGATTGAGGCTTTCCGCCGCAGTGAGGTATCTTTCCGCCAGGGACGCGTGTTTGCCGGAGGGGTAGTAGGTGAGGTACCTGCCGAAGATATGCCGCGCCAGGGAAAAGCGCCGGTTTTTCAGGTAGTACTCCCCCGTGTGAAAGAGGCCGTCTTCGGGGCTCTCCGCGGCGGATTCTGTAAGGTCCGCCACCTTCTTGTGGACCCGCCTGAGTTCATTGGAAAAGACCTTGAGCATCCTCATCATGATCCGGGAATTGGACATGGCGAGCTGCTCAAACTCGGCGGTGCTGAAGATCATGACCACCGAATCCAGCATGGCCGCCGCGTTCTCCTCCCGGCGGTACTTTCCCAGAGCGGAGCGCACCCCGAAGAATTCGCCCACGGCCACGGCGTCATGCTGATCTTCCCCGCTTTCAAAGTTCTGGTAAACCAGATTCACCCTGCCCCGTTTGAGGAGAAAAATCGTGGACGCCTCATCACCCTTAAAGTAAATGACCGATCCGGCGCTGAACTGCATTTCCCGGGGCACCTAGTCCTCCCCGCGATTCGCGGCTTCCGGCTCGAAGGGCAGAAAATCCAGAACCTTCCTGAAACCGGTTTTCTCCCGCAGCGCCGTGTAGAGCGCCGCCGGGTCTCCCGTAATAAAACGGGTCTTCCCGCCCACGGTAACCGTTGTGTAGCCGGGAGGAACCCCGCCCTTCCCGAAGAGCGGCGCAAAACGCGGCTCCCCGTAGAGGGGCTTTCCCGCCAGGGTGAGGAGCTCTATGTCCTCCATGGAGGCGGAGGCCAGATTCTCGAAGGGGTCCTCCTCCCGGCGCCGCAGGACCAGGAGGTCCGCTGTCTTGCCCGCCTCCAGGGTTCCCAGCCTGTCCTGAAGCCGGAAGGCCCGGGCGGCGTTGGCCGTTACCATGCCGAACAGGATCCGGGCGTCCAGGTCTTCGCCGTAGAGCTCCCGGTAGAGCCTCCGGGCGTAGCGCATCTCTTCCAGAAGATTCACCGATCCCGTGGCGGAGGAATCCGTGCCCAGGCTGACATTGATCCCCGCCCGGAGCATCTTCCTTATTTTGGCGGTAACGTTGAACATCCGCATATTGGAGGCCGGGCACCAGGCCACGCTGGCCCCCGCCCTTGCGGCGGCGGCTATGTCCGCGTCGCTGAAGCCTATGCAGTGCGCCAGGAGACAGCGCCCGTCAGGAAGCCCGAAACCGGCAAGATTTTCCAGGCTGCGCATGGATTCCTCGTCAAAGCCCTCGGAAAGGTGCGTGATGAAGGGCCAGTCGTGCTCCGCCGCCCTGCGGTGCTCCTCAGCGATGCCGTCCCCCCAGTGCAGGTCGTTGGGCGTAGCCTCGTGGGCCAGGCCGTAGTCCCGGATGACCCGCAGGGGAAGCGTGGGGAGTATCTCCCGGTTGATCGCCTGGGGAAAGTGGTCCACCGCCGTGGCCACCCCGGAAAAGAGGCACTTGTAGCCGGAGAGCCGGTACAAGTCCTCCCTGGAAAGCCGGGAGCGCTCCGCAAAAGTAGCGGAAGCCTTGAGATCGTTGTCCCAGGGGCGCCACGTCAAATAGAAGGAACCCGGCGCGGGGCCTACCGGGGGGAGGTAGTTACCCTGAAAATGGTCGTGGGTGTTGATCAGCGCGGGATACACCACCGAGGCGTAGCCCAGGCCCAGCGGCGGGCTGGAGGAAAGGCCCGAAACAAGGCCGTCCCCGGAAACGCAGAGGGTTCCGGCGCGGACCTCCCCGGAGGAAACCACGATAAGCGCTTTTTCAAGTGAAAAATCCGGCACTAGACCCGTCCTTATCAGTGCCGGGACCCTTGGGAAACACCCGCACACTACTTCGCATTGTAAGGGGATGGATTCAGACAGTCAATGTCCGGCGGCGGAACCGGGCGGGGGCAGGAATTCTAAGTTTGAAAACTTAGGCATTTCTATCCAAATATGGGGGGCACCTCCGGGGGGCCCCATATTTTTCCCGGCTGACAGGACCCCCGGTAATTTTTTAAGGCGTCCTGTCATGTTAAACTT
>JAISQV010000329.1 GCA_031273985.1 Spirochaetaceae bacterium
AAACCGGCGCCCCGGCGCCTGCGAAAGCCGGATTCTGTCCAAGGAGTTGCTCATGGCCGCTATGGTGGGGATCAAGATCGCAAACGGGGAATTCTATTCCATTGTTGAGGAGAACGCCAACGCCCGGAAGAGACTCATCCTTACAACTGTTCACGATGATCAGGAGAGTATGCAGATCGATCTCTACCGGAGCCAGCTCCAGTCCATGACCGATTCCCAGTACATCGGGAGCATTGTGGTTGAGAATATCAAGCGGAAGAAGAAGGGGGAGCCTTCCATAGAGTTGATTATCGCTTCCGCCGGGGACGGGACCCTTTCCGCCGAGGCTTCGGACCTGGATTCTTCGGTCAAGGCCGAACATCACCACCTGTCCGTGTCCCTGAAGACGCTGGACTCGGATATCCGGGACTACACCCTCCCGGACTTTGAGCTGGAACCTGCGGAACCGCCGCCCCAGGGGCTTTACGACCGGGCCTCCCGGCTGCGGGAGCAGCAGCCCCGGAAGAAGGCCCCCTGGCTTGTGATCATCGTCATAGGGCTCGTCCTCGCCGCGGCGGGGCTGGCCCTCTGGTTCTTTCTTTTGCGGAACAGCCCCCCCGGAGAGCCTGTCATGGTGGAGCAGCCCGCCGAAGTCTCCGGCCCGGCTGAGCCTCCGGTGACGCCTCCTCCGCCGGAGCCTCCGGTACGGACGGAAATTCCGGCCCCGGTACGGGCGGAGCCCCCGGCCCCGCCTCCTCCGGTCCCCGTCATCGAGGCTCCCGCCGCCCCGCCGCCGGCCCCGGCCGCCCAGCCCCGCCGGACGCGGCCCCCCGTGGCCAGTTACCGGGTTCCCCAGGTGATTCCCCGCGAGGGGGCGGCCTACCGCATACGCTGGGGCGACACCCTCTGGGATATTGCGGAGGCTTTCTACCGCAACCCCTGGCTCTACCCCCGAATCGCCCGGTTTAACCGTATCCGCAACCCGGACCTGATCATTTCGGGCACCACGATACGGATACCGCCCCTTAGGTGAGGCGCGGCCGTCGTTGATCCGTTTTCCCCTCCTCTGGGCACTCCTCCCGGCAATGCTCCTGACCCCGGCCTCCTGCCGGACCTGGGGGGCGGCGGATACGGCCTTTTACCGGGGCCTCACCGCCCAGGGGGAGCTTGCCTCGGCCTCCTTCAGGGCGGCCCTCCGCAGCGCCAACCCCCTGATCCGGGAGGCGGCGGCCCTGAAGCTTCCCCCCAGGCTGCCGGACTCCGGGGCCGCCGCGCTGATTCTGGGGGAGAGCGCCGACAGGGTAGGGCGCTGGGCGGAACTTCTCCCCCCGGAGGGGCCGGAGGAAGGCCCGGTCCGGTTCAGCCCGGCGGAATATGCCGCCATTCAGGGACGCCTCGCCACGGCCCGCTCCGCCTTTGGCCCCGCGCTGGAGCGCTTCAGGGAAGCCCTCGAAGACCCCTTCCTCTTTCTCCGCCATGCCGAAACCCTGACCGATCTGGGGAGGAGTTTCCAGTTCGGGGATTCCGGCGCCGAGGGCTCCCTGCTTTTTCAGGCTTGGGACGAAGCCCTGGGGTCGGGGTCCCTTGCCGGGGGCGGCCTCCCGGAGCGCGGCTCGGGGGAGGAGCGGGCCCTCCGCTACCGGCTCCGCTACTTCGCGGCCCGTATAGAGCGCCAGCGGGGAAACTACGAGCGCTCCGTGGAACTCTTCAACGCGGCCCTGGAACTGGCCCCGGACAGCCTCCAGAGCGACGCCTGCATCTGGTACATCCTCGGTATGATCCTGGAAAGGGGAGACCCGCTGCCCGCCCTGGAACTTTACCTGCCCCGGGTGGAGCGTTACGCGGTGGTCGAGGACCTGCTGGAACGCTACGCGTACACCCTCGTTGCCGGGCGGCGCTGGGAATCCCTCCTCCGCGTCTACGGCCTCCTCGCCCCGCACCGGGATTCTTCCTCCCTGGCCCAGTATGCCTACATCCTGGGCCGGGCTGCGGAATGCGGGTACCTCCCCGCCGCCGGGGAGCCCTTCTTTCTTGCCGCCCGGGGCGAGGAGGCGGGCGCCTTCTACTACCGGGGCCTGGCCTCGGCCCGGCTTGGGGGGCCGCCGCTGGACATTCCCGGTGAATCTTCCGCCGGGGCGGGGCCGGGGGAGCATCGGGAGGAAATGGCCTTTCTTTTGGGCTTCTTCGAGCACGGGGCGGCGGGTTTCGCCTGGCCCTACATCTCCGAAATGATCGGCGATCTGAGCATCCCCGAGCTCAGGGCCCTCGCCCGGGCCCTTCAAAAGGAGGAGCGCTGGGACGAGTCCCTCAGGCTTGTTTCGCGCTGGATGGAGCGGGAGGGTTACCGCTGGAACCGTGCCGATATGGAGCTCTACTATCCCCGGCCCTTTTTGGAGCAGACGGAACGTTACGCAAGGGAGGCCGGCCTTCCCCCCTGGCTCCTTTTCGGCCTCATCCGCACGGAGAGCGCCTTCATGCCCGAAGCGCTCTCCAGCGCCCGCGCCGTGGGGCTTACCCAGCTCATGCCGGATACGGCGGAGGAGATGGCGGGGCGGCTTCGCCGGCAGGGCGGGGGGGAAAGCGCCGCGCTGGACCTTACCGACCCGGACACGAACCTCAGGCTGGGGGCGGCCTACCTCCGCCGCCTGGAGGACCTGCTGGGAAACCCCCTGATGAGCCTCCTTGCGTACAACGGCGGTCTGGGCCGGGTGCGGCGCTGGCAGCGGGCTGCGGCGGAACTGCCGCCGGACCTTGCGGCGGAGACCGTAAGCTTCAGCGAAACCCGCGCCTACGCCCGCAGGGTTTGCTCCGCCGCAGCCGCCTACGGCTTCCTGTATTATGGGCTTACGATGGAATCGATTCTTTCCGATATTGTGAACGGGGAGTCCCGGTAAGTTTGGCTGCGGCTCCCCTCCCAAAGGAGCCCTTTGTGCATATAAAAACATTTTTTGCCGGCGCCGGGTCCAGGTACCGTATCGCCGCCATAGGCTGCGCCCTGGCCCTGTCCGCCCTGGCCCTGATCCTGGCCTTTTCCATAGGGGGCGCCCTGTTCAACCTTCCCTTCATGGGCCGCCGTCTGGGGGCCTTTCTCACCGGCGCTTACGGCATTTTGGCCCTGCTCATCCCGGCCTACCTGATCTGGGCGGCCCTGATTCTGGCGGCTCCCGGTTTCAGGCCCGACCGGATATTTGTTCTGGCCGCGGCTATCATCCCCTTCATGACCATAGCCATAGGCATAGGCTTTATTCAGGATTTTGACTTCCAGTCGGGCCGCTTCCCGGCGCTCCTCAGGGTTGGCCGGAACGGGCTGAGCCTGTTCATCCTCCTCCTGGGCTTTGTGGAGGGCCTGATCATCCGGGCCTTCCTGCCCCTCCTCTTCCCGGAATTGCGGCCCGCAGGGAAGCCGGGGCCCGGCCTGAAGGAACGCCTCCGGCGGGCGCTGGCCTTCCGCTCCGGACCCGCCGCCAAGGCCGCCGGAGCCGTGGAAAGCGCTCCCCCGGAAACGCCCGGCGAATCCCCGGAGGCCCCCGCCGAAGCTTCAGTCGGGGACCCTGGCGGGGATCCCGCCGAAACGGTCATTGATTTTCCCCGGCCCAGGCCCCTGGCCAGCGCCAGGGCGCTGGAGGACCTGGAGGCGAAGCTTCGGGGCGGGGGCTCCCCCGATGCGGGAATCTACGGGGAGGTGCTGTACTACGCGGAACTTCCCGAGGAAGATGGCTCTGATGACGAAGACGGGCGGTATTCCTTCCCGGAACCGGAGCTTTCCCCGGAACCCCGGCCCCATAACGGCGCCCCGCTTCTCGACAGCCTGGAGATTCTGGACGAGGGGAAGGCGGATCCCGAAGCGGAGGAAAGCCGCCTCAAGCCGGTTTTTGTGTCCACGCCGCCCCCCAGGATAAGCCCCGCCGGGGCCCCGGAAGAGCGCGTTGCCGGGGGCCGCCCCTCCGTAAGCCGTCTTTCAAAAAAACAGAATCAGTACCGCATACCCGTGGAGGGCATCCTCAACCAGTACCCCGACGGCCAGTACTGGATCATCGATCAGGGAACCGAAGACGCCGCCGTGGTCTTGCAGAAGACCCTGGAGGAATTTAACATCCAGGCGGAAGTTACGGGGATCAAGAAGGGCCCGGTGATCACCATGTTTGAGATCCTGCCCGCGCCGGGGGTCAAGCTTTCGCGCATAGTAAATTTGCAGGACAACATAGCCCTGCGCCTCGCCGCCTCATCGGTACGCATCGTAGCCCCCATTCCGGGGAAACACGCCGTGGGAATTGAGGTGCCCAATAAAAAGCGAAACATCGTTTCCTTTCGGGAAATTATCGAGGGGGAACTTCAGAACGGCGGAAAGGGAAAAGACGGAAAGAAGGAGAAGCAGGGCATACCCGTAGCCCTGGGCAAGGACATCACCGGGGAGGCCCAGACGGTGGACCTGACCCAAACCCCGCACCTTTTGATCGCCGGCTCCACAGGTTCCGGTAAATCGGTCTGTGTCAATGCCATCATCCTCTCCATCCTCTACCAGCTCCCCCCGGCGGAGTGCCGCCTGATCCTCATCGATCCCAAAATAGTGGAGCTGAAACTGTACAACGAGATTCCCCACCTCCTGACCCAGGTGATCACGGAGCCCAAGCGGGCCTTCCAGGCGCTGCAATACTGCATCTTTGAAATGGAGCGGCGCTATTCCTGCCTCGACTCCATGGGCGTCCGCGACATTAAAAGCTACAACCGCCGCATCCGGGAGCGGAACATTGCCGCCGAATATATGCCTTACATTGTCGTGGTCATCGACGAATTTGCCGACCTGATGGCCACCACGGGGAAGGAACTGGAAAGCACCGTGGCCCGCCTTGCCGCCATGAGCCGCGCCGTGGGCATACACCTGGTTCTGGCCACCCAGCGCCCCTCCATCGATGTAATCACCGGCCTCATCAAGGCAAACATTCCCAGCCGCATCGCCTTCATGGTGGCCAGCAAGATGGACAGCCGCATCATCATCGATCAAGTGGGGGCGGAAAAGCTGCTGGGCAAGGGGGATATGCTCTACGCGGGGGTGGTAGACCCCTTCCCCGTGCGCATGCAGGGAGCCTTTGTCTCGGAAGAAGAAGTAGAAAGAGTGGTGGACTTCGTGAAGACCCTGGGGGAGCCCGACTACATAGACGAAGAAATATTCTACGATGAAGATGAAGAGGAAAGCGATCCCTCCCTCTTCTCCGACGGGGAGGACCCCCTCTACGACAAAGCCTTTGAGATAGTGGTGCAGCAGGGAAAGGCCAGCGCCAGCTACATACAGCGCCGCCTCAAGATAGGCTACAACCGGGCCGCCCGCATCGTGGAAGAGATGGCCTCCCGAGGCGTCGTGGGCCCCGCCCAGGGCTCCAAACCCCGGGAACTCCTGCGCGGAGCCTAACAGTTTTATTGGGCTAAAAGACAAATCAGAATAAGGGCGCATCCCCGCCAAGGCCGCAAGCTGCCTTGGCGGGGACCGGGCTATCCGCTCCAATTTTTTTTGCCCTCTTGGGGCAAAAAAAGATTTCCGCTTCTATCCCTTGCGCGAAGACTCGCAGGCAGGGGAATTTCCCGCCCCAAAGACCGCCCCGTCTCGATCCATTCGGTCATTACCGCTTTGGGAAAGCCTCTGCGCCCTCTTTTTTTGCCGGAGCCTTTAGCCCCCGCTTTTCGCCAAAATGCCGTCAAGCAGGAATTCGGCGCAGAGGCGGGGCGCATCCAGCCAGGGAAGGTGCCCCCCGCCCGGCAGGAGGCGGAACACGGCATCCGGCAGCGTTTCCGCAATGTTGCGCCCCGTTGTTATTTTTCCGAAGGGATCATTTTCGCCCCAGAACAGGGCTGCCGGCGGGGTAATTTTTGTTAGCTCCTCCGCACTGATACGGTAGTTACCGGGGAAACGATTCATGCTCTCCATTAAACTCAGGGAGGAAAGGGCATAGTTCGGCAGGTTTTGAAAGCGGAAATAGCACTCTGCCATCTCCTCCGGCAAAGCGTTCACGGTTTTCTGTGCGTGGCCCATAAAGGCCAGGCTTCCCAGCGCGCGGTTCCTGCTTCGGGGCGTGATGGCCCGCAGGATCAACCTGTTCAGGCCGGGCACTGCCGCCAATCGCAGCGCGAAAGGGGGGCGGGTATCCAGCACATTGCCCGGTACTCCCAAAAGCCCCAGCGCCGCTACGCGCTCGGGCTTATCCGCCGAAAACCACAGGCTCCAATGCCCGCCCATGGAGTGCGCTATGAGGGGCGCTTTTTCCAGGCCCAGGGCGTCCAGCACATTGGCAAGCGTTTCAACCGCAAAGGCGCGCATATTTACGCGCCGGTGATCAAAGCCGCCGCTTAAACCGCCTCCGGGGCGGTTGAGCACAATCACGCGCCGGCCCTTCAGGTGAGGCAGCAAGGGCGCGAAAACAAAACCGTCTCCCGTGTTGCCGGGTACCATCAAAACAGGCTCTCCGGCCCCGAATTCAAGGAGCCTTATGCTTACTCCGCCGGACATAACAAAGCGTGTTTCGCAGGATAATCCGTAGCGGGCAAAGAGCCGTTTTTCGGCTTCCCGGGCCGCGCTTAC
>JAISQV010000035.1 GCA_031273985.1 Spirochaetaceae bacterium
GCAAAAACTTAGAATTCCTGACTGGAAGGGGTGGAAAGCTAAGGTAAAAACCACTCAAATTATGAATAATTTGAGTGGTTTTTGGATAGAAATGCCTAAGTTTTCAAACTTTGAATTGCTGGGGCGCGGGTGATTGACCGAAATGCGTAACTATTGTATAGTGAAATTAGCATGGAGGGCCAGCCAATGATGAGTGCGGAAGAGGCGGCGGAGGCGGCGAAAGGTTTAACCTTCGAAAAGGTCTGGGCCACGATCGAGAAACTTGCCGAAAAACAAGAAGAAACTTCCCGGAATATCGACAGCATGGTGAAAAAGTCAGAGTTGCGGCAGGCGGAAACTTCCCGAAATATCGATAGTATGAGGGAAGATACGAAGCTGTGGCTGGCGGAAATGCGCCGTATCGTAAAAAGGCTGTCGAAGAACATAGGCGGGGTAAACAATTCTCTGGGCAAATGGGTCGAAAAAATGGTTTCCGCACGGCTCTGGGAAAAGTTCAACGCCGTCGGTTATGTTTTTACCAAGGGCGGCCCCTGCGAGCTTATTGAAGACAACAGGGTGCTGACACAGGTGGATGTATTTCTTGAAAACGGTGAATACGCGATGCCCGTGGAGGTAAAGACCGATCTGACGATAGAAGATATAGACGAGCATTTGGAAAGAATAGAGAAGATCCGGCGGTACATGGACAAACGGAACGACAAGCGGAAGCTGGTGGGAGCGGCAGCCGGGGCGATTGTCCCGGACAACGTGCTGAACTATGCCTTCAAGAAGGGGCTGTACGTTCTGGTACAGTCCGGAAAGTCGGTAGCCCTGGCGGAGCGGCCCGAAAACTTTAAAGTCCGGGAATGGTGATCATCCTAAGAAAGCCAATTCCTCCCATTGCTATACCTAAAGTATCGCACCAGGACGGCTGCCGTACCCGCCCCGGCAGTCGCCGCCGCTTTGCCCCGACACCGAATTTCCTGTCATGCACGCCTCAGCCGGCCGCCACCGCCGCGCCCAGCAGGGATGCCTGTTCCACGGGGGCCACCGTGTAGTAACGGGGGCCTTCCCGGTTGAGCATGATGTGGAGGCTTGCTTCAAAAGCTTCGCGCATACCCCTGTAACGCAGGTAGGTGGTGCCCTCCACGGCTATACGGACGGGGACCAGGGGATCGCGGCCCGCGCCAAGGTGCTCCACCGTGGCGGCGGCCACCGCGGAGGTAAGCAGGGCGCCCCGCTTGGTGATTATAGAGCTAAGGTAGCAGAATGTTGCCAGGGCGTCCCGTTCGCCGGGGCCGAAGAGACTGCCCACAGGTCCTTCCCCGGCAAGGGGGGCGTACATGAATTCGTTGAGCTCCCTGGTTTGCAGGGTATCCCAGGCCAGAAGTTTTTCGGAGGCCCCGAATTTCAGAACTCCGTCCTTCACGGCCTGTTTCAGGACCAGAAGGGTCAGGGGCCCCAGATAGGCGCCGGCGGCAGATTTTTCCAGGGTGTAGCCGCCGGGGTTCTTCGTGGCGGCGTCAAATTGCCGGTCCAGGGCGCCCAGAAAGCGCGGATTAAAGCCTCCGGATTCGCAGACCACTATCTGCGGATCGTTTTCGGATTCGAAGCCTATTTTGGGAATGTTTTTTTCCGGGTACGCCGTGTTGAAGCCCGTTCCCAGGATCAGCCCTATCACGGGGCCGGCCTCGACGCCATAAAGGTCCGCCCCGCCTGTCTGCGCGGGTATTTGCAGCAGGCCGGAGAGCAGGGTGGAGGCCGTATCGTTGAGCAGCACTATCCGTTCCGGGGCCTTGAAGCCGCGCCGCGTCAGGGCTTCCCGGAGCCCCGCCCCCATACGCCGGCCCACCACCTCCGGCGCGTCAACCTCCTTGGCAAACTTGAGGAGTATTCCGTCGGAATCCGCCGTCACTTCCATGGGGTAGGAAAAGCAGAAACCTATACCCGCAATGTCCCCGGCGGATTCTAGCAGCGGGGCGGCGGCGGCGGCGAGGAGATCAAAAAATTCCTCCGCGCTGACCCGGCCCCTGGTTCCCGGCATGAAGGATCTGAAGGAGCCCTCGGTTTCGGCCTTGCCGTCCCCGGTAAAGCGGACCAGCGCCGCCCGGAGATTGGTTCCCCCGGCGTCCAGGGCCAGCACCCGCCGGCCCGGCTCAAGGCGCGTGGTCAGGCCCAGGTAGGCGGGAATCATGGCCAGATCGGATGTAAGGCCCCGGAGCCCCCGGTCCATTTCGGTCAGCAGGTCCCGAATCAGGATACGCGAATCACAAATATCGTAGTGGAAACCGTAATAGCGGGCAAAATCGTCCAGTTCCGCAGGATTAAACATGACTTACCTCATCTCCGCCGCCGTGGTTGCGCCAAAGCCTGCGCCCGCAAGACGGCTCCCTTCAAGCTCATGATATGAGCAGCGTCTATCATGAGCATAGTAAAGGGTCGCTAAAAAGGCAAATTCAGGCGGCCTTGATTCTTTTGGACTCAAGGCCGGCTCAGCCAGGCAGGGTTGAAGTCCCTTCATGGCTGGAATTGTTACGGTATGCCCCCCCTCGAATAAAGCTCCTGTCTTGGGCCTTTGCGTTAACAAGCCCCGGTCAGGGAAACCCCGGAGCAGTATTTTTGTCCCGGCGGTTTCACGAATCCAATCCTGAAGGGACGCGTTTCTTTCAAAGGCCGGAGATTTGTAAACCAATTCCGCTTGTTTTTGTAGCGTATCAACCTGCTTTATTTTCAAAAAACAGCTAAATTGATGCGGAAACGCAGCGCACCAAACATCAAGTGCAGCAAAACAGAAATAATTTGACAAAACAAAAAACCCGGATGACAATAAAGCCTGTCTCAATCGCAGGGAGATGGGAAACATTATCGGCTTTGCGCCTGAAAATTTTCCGGGAATTTTATTGTCATGGAGGAGGACAAATCATGGAAGTCAATGTAAAGAGGGAAGTCAGGAACTACGGCATCTACAACCTGGTGGTAGCTTTTGTCATGGTTCCCCTGGGCTTTCTCAACATTTTTCTTACCGAAGATCTGAAACTAACAGCCATCGCTGTCGGCAGCATCCTGCTTGTCGCCAGGGTAGCGGACTTTGTTATCAGCTTTTCGGTGGGCGCCATCATCGAGCGCTCAAAATTCAAATCGGGCAAATACCTGCCCTGGCTCAAATACACCAAGTGGATCATCTATTTCGCCCAAATATTGATGTTCCTCCCCTTTGAGATTCCCTTTGCGCTCCGCTCGGTGCTTATTGTCGTATCTTATCTGCTGATCAACGTAACCTGGGCCTTCGTTACGACGGTGCAGTACGGCACCTTGAGCATCGTTGCCGGTTCGGATATGGACAAGCGCAATAAGATGATGATTCTGGGCGTCCGGCTTATGACTGTCGCCACGGTGATCACCTCGGCAACCAACGCTCCGGTGAGGAACCTTATCGCTTCCATCGTCGGGCCCAAGTACCAGTACCTTGTCTTATCAATTATTTACGGCCTTTTCTACGTCGTGGCTACCATGCTGCTGGCCAACCTTATCCGCCCCTACGACGGGCCCCAGGTCAACACCGGCCCCGCCAGGCCGCAGGTTACCATTAAGGACATGGTTAAGTGCGTGGTTACCAACTCGCAGCTCATCGTCAACTTTGCCTCAACCATTCTGGTCTTTTTGGGCATGATGGCGCCCATGCAGATCGTCATGTACTACTACATCTACATCCAGAACGATCCGCAGCTCCTCCTGATGACCCTGGCCATGACGATCACTACCCTGTTCAGCCTGTTTACCACCATCGTGGGCCCCATGATCGGCCTCAAGCTGGGGCGCAAGAAGGCCATGGTGCTGGCCCAGTTCCTGTCGACTCTTACCTCTGTGGCGATGATGTTCTTCGGCGGCATCCACATAGCGGTCTTCATCGGGATAAACATGACTACAGCTTTCTGTACCGCCATGTACTCCGGTTTCGGCATGGGCTACATCATTGATGTCGGCGAGTACGGCTACTGGAAGACGGGCATAGACAACAGAACTGTTACCATGTCCCTGGTCAATGTCCCCATCAAGATCGCCACCTTCCTGGGCGGTACCGTTGCGATGTTCGGCCTTGGAATCATCGGCTACACACCCGGCATGGAAGTTACCGCGAAATTCACCAGTAACTTCATGTACCTCTACGGCGGAATACCGGCGATCTGTACATTCCTGGCCTGTATTCTTAACGGGTTCTTTTATAAGATCGATGACAAGGAAGCTGCGCTCTATGCACGGGAAAACCGTGAGCGGGAAGCCGCGAAAGCGGCATCTGCCGGGGCAAGCGTATAAGTGCAGAGGCTTCCCCAAAACTGAAGTTTTGGGGAAGCCTCCCTGGATTTATGCATTTAAAATTACGGTTCCAAAATTTGACATTTTGGAACCGCCTCAACTTTTTTGCGTACGGGGCGGGTCCGTCCCTATATGATGTCTTCCTGCCCGAAGTACACCGAGCGGGTAGAATCGCTTTCCAGCCATTTTACGATGTTCTGGCTGAATTCCTTGGCCGAATTGTAGCCCATTTTCTTGAGCCGCTCGTTCATGGCAGCGGTTTCTATGAGGATGGGCACATTCCGGCCCGGCCTTACGGGTATGTCCAGCCGGGGTATGCTGGTGCCCAGAATATCCATGACCTGATCGTCGGTTCCCAGGCGGTCGTAGTTTTTCCGGGAATCCCACTCCTCCAGCACCACCACCAACTGTATCTGCTTCCGGTCCCGCACGGCGCCCACGCCGAAGAGGTGGGTAACATTGATGATGCCGAGGCCCCGGATCTCCATGTGGTGCCCGATGATCTTGTTGGCCCCCCGGCCCAGCAGGATGTTGCCGTTGATGCAGCGTATGTCCACCACATCGTCCGCCACAAGCCGGTGCCCCCGCTCTATCAGCTCCAGGGCGGCCTCGCTCTTGCCCACGCCGGAGTCCCCCAGAATCAGCACGCCGAGGCCGTAGACCTCCACCAGCACCCCATGAAGGCTGCGCCTCGGGGCAAAAATGTCCGACAGTATGCGGATGATCCGGGCGGTGAAGTCCGAGGTGCCCAGGTCCGTTTGCAGTATGGGGCACTGCACCTGCTCGGCCATCTCGAGAAATTCCTCCCCCGGCATGAGGTTGTGGGTAAAGATACAGCAGGGTATGTCACTATAACTGAAGAGCGTGCGCAGGTTGTCCAGCTTCCCCTCCCGGATCATGGTCTTGAGGAAGGCCGTCTCGCCCCGCCCGAAAATCTGTATACGCCGGGCGGCGAAGGCTTCGAAAAAGCCCGTCAGCGCCAGGCCGGGGTGGTTCAGATCGGGAATGCCTATGATCCGGGTCAGCCCCTTCCGGCCCCCTATGCAGTGAAGGTTAAGGGCATTGTTCTCCGTGAGGTCAATATCGATAAGATCGAGGACGGTGAACTTTTGATCCTCCGCCGGGGGAGCCATGCTACAATTCGTTCCGGGAACTGATGACCCGCGCTATGAGCCCGTAATTCTGGGCTTCTCCGGCGCTCATCCAGTAGTCCCGGTCCGTGTCCCGTTCCACCTGCTCAAAGCCCTGGCCGGTCTCGTCCGCGATAAGGCGGTTGATCCGCTCCCGCAGCTTTTCCAGCTCCCGGGCGTGGATCTCTATCTCCGTGGCAACCCCCCGGACCCCCGTGGAAAGGGGCTGGTGGATCAGATAGTGGCTGTTGGGAAGCCCTATGCGCTGCTCCCTCGGGCTTGCCAGGAGGATGATCGCCGCGGCGCTGGCCACGAGGCCCATCCCTATGGTCCAGACGGGGGGCCTGACAAAGCGCAGCATATCAAAGATGGCGTAACCCGCGTCAGCGTCCCCGCCGGGGGAATCGATGAACACCCGGATGGGTTCCTCCCCCATATCCTCAAGCAGGAGGAGCTGCCGGATGGTCCGCTCGGCCAGGTCCTTGTTGATCTCCCCGCAGAGCAGAATCGTCCGGGTCTTGAGCATCTTGCTTATCAGCGGGTCCTGCCCTGCCTGCTTCTCTTCGCCCTTCTCTTCCTCCTCCTCATCGTCATCCTGCAACGCGTCCCACTGATCCATAGTTCCTCCCTTGGCTGGCGGGGTCCTGCCCCGTTCATACTGATAATAATAAGGATGTTTCACCCCAAGGGCAAGGCGGAAGGATATTAAG
>JAISQV010000061.1 GCA_031273985.1 Spirochaetaceae bacterium
CCCGGATGACTCATGCGGACCAGATCGACCCGGCCGTAGGCCCTGAGATTTTCCAAAAGCAAATACTCCCCGGAAAGAGTCAGGGCGGAAATCATGTTCACCGCGTCCCGCTCCCCGGCGTTCCGGTCCGCGAAATTCCTGCCGGGGTGCGCTGAGGAAGGCGTCCCGGAGTTGGGCGGATGATCGCCGTCTTGGCCGTCGCCGTTATCCACCAGGGTCCAGGCGGTCCACTTGTCGTGGGCGCCGTGGAACAGCAGCATGACATTGGCGGCGGCATTCCAGCGGGCAAAGGTGCGGTACCGGACATTGAGATTCAGCACGACGGCATCCCCGCCCCAGCGGTAGCCGAGAAAATCCTCCACATAGTAGGCGCCCTCGGTGGCCGAATAGTGGTAGCGGTTCGCCACCACCCAGTCCAGGCGGGGGCCGCTTCCCTGCTCACTGTTCTTGAGCCGCAGGTACAGGTAGGGATCGGTAAAAACCAGCTCCGCGGACCCGGCGATCATCCCGGCGCCCAGGGGAAGGGCCCCCCGGAGCCCGGCCATATACCCAAAGCCGTTGGGCCGGGCGTCGTCATCCCTGCCGGGCACGGCCTCGCCGAAACCCATGGAAAACTCATCCATGGCGAGCTGCACATACACATTCAGCGCCGGAAAGACGGCATAATCCGCCTCAAAGGTAATCATGGAATTGGCGTTCTGCATCCGGTAGAGATTGTGCAGAAACATCGCGGGCAGCAGCACCACGGGGTCCAGGGCCCCGGCGGACTGGTACATCAGCCCCTCGGTAAAGGCAAAACCGGCCCGGCCATTGAAACCCCTCGCCTCAAACCGGTGGGCTATGAAAAGATTGAGCCCCTCCACCTCATCGTACTGACTCCCCCAGCCCCGCAGCACCGCGTTGCCCGCCCCGTCGTCCCCGTAAAAATCACCGGGAAAACTGAAGGACGATACATTGAAACTCCACTTCACCGCCTCCCCGTAGAAAGCCGTGCGGAACATACTGTGGTAGGGAACATGATCGCCGGCCATGAAGTTTCCGGACTCCCCCGGCCCCCAGGAAAGACGGTCCCGGCCTATCTGAAAACTGAAACCCCGCCCCCCCGCGGCAACAAAACCCCGGACGGGAAAGTTGAGGCTAAAGTCCTCTCCCCCCGCCGGGGGAATCATGATCGCGTTGATACCGAAGGGCCGCGCGCCGAACAGCGTGGAGCCCGGAGCGGACTTCCCGTCCTTCGTAACCATCGTATTGTAGATCGTGTTTGCCAGGGGAAGCTCGAAAAAGCCGTAAGCGTGGGGAGTTATCCAGACCTCCGCATCCAGATTGATAAAGGGCCTGTTCTCACCCAGCGGCCTTATGTAATCTTCGGGCCTCGTAAACACAGCAGTATTCGTGTGCCCGTAGGCCTCCAGATTCAGCGCCCCGGAAAAATGCAGCGTGCCCCGGCGGAGGGCCAGCAGGGCCTCCGCGTAATCAAAAGCCGCCCGCTCCCCCGGCGTCAAGCGCGCCGCGTCAATCCGGCGCAGCATGAGCAGCAGCTCGTCGCCGCTCCAGGGCCCCGATGTGGAAGGCAGCGCCAGCCCCCGGCTCAGATAGAGCAGCCTAATGGCCTCGTAAACCCCGGAATCCACAGGGTAAACCTTCTGATTGTTCTGCGCCGGAAGCCGGGCCAGCGCCGAAACCAGCATCAGCGTCATGAGGGGGCGGCGCATCTTCCTGAAAAGCAAACCCGTCATCCCTCAAGTATACTACAGCGCAGGGAGAAGGGAGAATAGGAGGGGGAAGTCTCCCCCTACGCTCCAGCCGCCTGCGGCGTCTTCCGCTACCCCCTCTACGGGGGGCTCAAGAACCCGCTCACGCGGGGGAGCCCCGTAACGCCCCCCGGCCCGCTCAGGTTGATTCTCTCCCGGAAGCGTCATTTGCGCCCCCTCTAACAAGGGGCCGGCCAACAATATGTATCATATTGATACATATTGTTGGCCAAAAATATACAGCCTGGTAACACTGACCCAATGACCTGAGGGCCCCCGGCTTTTTCCCGCTCCAATACGGGCTTCCAGGGGCTAAAAAGACCCTTGCCGGGCCCGGATTCGGCCTCTCCGGGGGCCTTAACCGGGGGAGGGCGCGTTTTTTCCCGGTTATCCCCAGTCTTGGCACGCTCCTTGCTTATATATAAGCGCAGGTGAAAACCTGGGGATCGCGGCCCTGGGCCGGGTCCCGGAAAACATTCCCCGGAGGCTAAGCCGCAAGACGCGGCCCGGCCCCCGCCGCCGGACGGAAACGTTACGGCAAACCGTGGCCCCTGGGGGCACGGAACAACACAATACCCGGAGGTATTACCATGAAAGCTGTTACCCTGTATCGCCCCTTCACCATCGAGAAGGCACTGGAGGACTTCGACCGCTACATCGATTCCTTCTTCGGGGAATCCCCCCTCTCTCCCGCCCGGCGCACCGGCTATATGCCCGCCGTGGATATACGGGAAAAAGAGAACGCGTGGGACATAGAAGCGGAACTTCCCGGCTTTGAGGAGAAGAACATCTCCGTGCAGGTGGAGGGCGGGCTGCTCTCCATCGAAGCCAAGATGGAGGAGGAAGTGAAGGAAAACGAAGCCGCCTACCTTATGCGGGAGCGGCGCAAGTCTTCTTTCAGCCGGACCTTCAAGCTGCCGGAGAACGCCGATCCCGAAGCGGTGACGGCGAAGTACAAAAACGGCGTCCTCTCGCTCACCATTCAGAAGCGCCCGGAGGCCCAGAAAAAACTTATCCGCATCGGGGTAAACGAAGCCTAAGCCCGGCAGGTCTTCTGCGCAAGGGACAATTCTGTGCCGCTGTTAGCGGCACATGGATTTTTCCTATAATTGCCGGACCCGAAGGGGCTGATAGAAGCGGAAATTCTTGTTGAGCCCTTGGGGCTCAACAAGATTGGAGCGTATAGCCCGGTCCCGGCCTTCACTTCGTGAAGGCCGGGATGCGCCTTTCTCCTTTTTCTGATCCGCATAGTTCCTGTTATACGCAAAATCTGCTGTAGAGACCGCTGCCGCCCCGGATTAGTTACCAACGGCATTATTAAGGTCGTTACGCTTAAAATTACAAACAATACGCACTCTGTACGCTAAGCAAATTCCATTCCGCT
Source organism: Spirochaetaceae bacterium (assembly GCA_031273985.1). Taxonomy (GTDB): domain Bacteria; phylum Spirochaetota; class Spirochaetia; order Treponematales; family Breznakiellaceae; genus JAISQV01. The sequence goes on from JAISQV010000061.1 coordinate 3,136, forward strand.
GCTTCCCGGACGGCCTGGTTAACCGCGCTGCCCGGCAAGGAATACCAGCAGGATGAGGAAGAGCGCCAGCGCGCCGGACGCGAGGGCTGCCAGGGCCGGGCCCAGGGGCAGGGTGAGGGCCATCCAGATGGAGAGGGCGTTGACGGCGCTCCGGTAGATGTGGAAGATGCCGTAGAAGGCCAGGGGCAGAACGGCCAGCATGGGGATGGCGATGTAGCGCGGGCGCCGGCGGGAACGGTAGCGCCAGCCGGTTATCAGTATCAGAACCGCCAGGGGGAGAAAGAGCAGGGGTTCCGCCAGGCGGCTCAGGATTTCAGCTAGGAAGACCTGCGGGATGTAGCCGTAGGGTTCGAGGACCCGGTAGGCGGTGAAGAGTTCCGGGAGCAGGAGGTTATCGAGGCCCCGGCGTATCTTGGCTATGAGGAGGAAGTCCTCGTAGTCCAGGTCCAGGACCACTTCCGCCGGACCCGGCCCGTCCGCTTCCGGCAGGCCCTGTCCCGGCATCCAGCGGGGGCCCCAGCGGAGGGAGCTGTCTTCCCGGTCCAGGGCCTGAAGCAGGAGCGCCACCCGCTTTTCCCCCGCCAGTGTCTTGGGGAGGAGCTTGGCGTAGGGCGCCTCCATGCGGCTGAGGAGCCTTCCGCTGCCGTCAATCACCATGAGTTCCAGCCCGAAGCCGTAGGAGTAGTCCGCATAGGCCGAGAGGGAATCCATCCGGAGGACCATTCTGCCCCCGGAGGAGAGGCGGGGTATGGAGAATATGGCAGAGCTGAGCAGGTCGCCCACGGTCATTTCGAGTTCGTCCGCAAAAAAGGCTGTTTCCAGGACGCCCTGCTCGCAGAGGGCGAGGAAGTTCGCCGCGTCCGGGTCTTCCGGGCTGAGCGCCGCAAGTTCCCTGAACGTGTAGTAGCCCCGGATCCAGTCCCCGCCGCTCATGGCCTCGTAGCCGGACTGTTTGAGCCGGTAGAGGCTGAAAGCTTCCCGTTCCTGCGCTCCGGGGCTGAGGGAGGATATGGCGTTCCAGGCCCGCGCCGCCATCCGTGCGGCATCGGCCTTTTCCGGGCTTCCCGGAGGGGCAAGCCGCCCGGCCAGGGTTGCAAGCCAGTGGGCGTCAAAGTAGCGCTCCTCCGCGTAGGCGGTTTCGGCAAAGGCCAGCGCCTCCAGGATGTTCACGGGGTTCTGGCCCCGGAATGTCCCGGCGGCCTCACCGGCTTCACCGGCCCCTTCACGCCGGTTATCCCGGCTGAAGCGGAATCCCTCCAGCTCCATGTCTATACGGTTCCTCAGATCCTCCAGGGCCGGACTCTCCGGCCATATCCGCTCGCATACCTCCGCAAAACGGCCCGCCTCGATCCAATCCCCCTGATCCGCCTGTTCCCGGGCCTTTCCCGCTGACTCCCGGTAGAGTTCCCCCCGGAAAACCATGTCCTGTTCCTTGCTCTTCGCCAGGGGCTCCAGCAGCAGCAGAATGGCCCCGCCCAGGGCCGCCGCGGCAATGGCCGTTATCAGGGGCTGCTTGATGCGGCTCACAAATTCCGGCGAAAAGCGGGGCAGGGCTTCTCCCTCCTTCACCAGAAGGCCGAAAGGCGCCACGATACCGCTCATGGCCAGGGCGGGGTAGGTTTCGATGAAGAGCAGCGCCCCCTGAATGAGGCGCCAGGAAAGCGAAAAGATGGGGAGCGGCGCTTCCCCGCCGGGGAAGATTAGGCGCCAGGCGGTCAGGAGCACGAGGCCCGCCAGCAGGTACTCGATGAAGATCCCCGCCGGGGAGCTGAGACTCTCCCTGTTCAACAGGGCGCGCCCCTGAGCCTTAGCCATGCCGTTCCCTCCGCCCGCCCCGGCCCGTCCGCCCCGCACGTCCCGCATTGATCAGCGTTGCGAGGAGGACGAGAATGCCGCCCAGGGCGAAGACCCCGGGGGATATGACGCTCTGGGGGATGAACCTCCCCAGGAAGAAGAAGATGAAGCTCTGGAGGGCGTCGGAATCGATGTAGGTCTGAAAGCTGAGCAATGCCCGGAACAGCACCGTTCCCAGGAGCATATTCGCCAGGGGCCAGGCGCTGACGGCAAAGACCCGGTAAAACGAAACGAGGAGCAGCGCGAGGGAGAAGAGGTAGAGCAGGAGGGGGTTGAGCCCCATGACGCGCCGGGCCTCGATCTGCTCCGAGGCGAGGCTCAGGTCCGTGATCAGGGAGTCCATGACGGGGGAATTTTCCCCCCGGAAGGGCGCCGGGGGAAGCCGGGGGGCCGCGCCGCCAATCTCCCGGGGGTGTTCCAGGTAGGCCAGGGGCTGTCCGGGAACGGCGCTTATACGGGGGCTCCTCCCGTCCGCCGGATCTCCCAGCACGATGATCGACACATCCCCCTGGAGGAGTCGCAGCCCGCTTTTCCCCAAAGCCTTGAGGCCCTCCCCCCCGGCGGACGGGGGTTCCGCCTGCAGGAGGAGCCGGGAGTGGGCCAGGGTAAGGCCCAGGGTGAAGGCCGGGGCCAGCACGAGGATCACCGCTGCGGTCAGGGCGGGCGGGAATCCCCAGCGGGAGGCGTACCCCAGGGAGAGCATGATCGTAACGTAGAAGGCGGCGGGAATGGCTACGAGGGCGGCGTTCAGCAGGGCCTCCGGCAGGGAGAAGGGCAGGGGAGGGATCATGCGGGCCGCGCCAATCCAGAGGCGGAGGCAGCCAAAGGCCGTGGTCAGGGAGAAGGTCAGGACCAGGGTAAAGAAAAAAAAGGGGATCAGCCGCGCAAGACTCTTCACCATAAACCGGGACCTCCGCCTCCCGTATCAGGTACATAGTACCGGGTACAACACCAACCAAAAGAACCCGTAACGTCCCGCCGCCCCGATGACCCCGCAAGGCCCGAAGCGCCGTAGGGACTATTTTACCATATCATTTTCTTCATTATTTATTTTTTAATGTAATTATTGGCAAGTTCTATCCATTCCGTTACATCTTCAATTTCCATAAATAACTTTCCCTTTCTGCAAAATAGTCTTCTCAAAAATGTTTTTTTCCTTTCTTGCGTTAAAAACGGTTTCCCGGCCAAATAATAAATCAATAAACAAAATATCTTTCACCCTTAAATCTCCAATTATTTTTGCGTATAATTCAGAAAAATTATTAATGTTGTCCGGTGTTACAACATAGATATCAATATCACTTTTTTCCGTCGGCTTGCCGTAGGCATAAGAACCAAACAGATAAATACACCTTGCCGGTACAAATTTAAG
>JAISQV010000129.1 GCA_031273985.1 Spirochaetaceae bacterium
CCCGCGCTGGTGCTGGAAAGCCCCGGCGCCTCCCGGCGCCTCCCCCTGGTTCACTCCCGGGAGCAGGTGGAGGCCATGCTTGCCTCGGTGAACACCGCCCTCCCCACGGGGCTGCGGGACCGCGCTCTGATCGAGCTTATCTATTCTTCGGGGCTCCGGGTCTCCGAGGCGGCGGCTCTCGACATGGACGATGTTTTCTTTACCGAGGGCCTGGCGCGGGTGCAGGGCAAGGGCGGCAGAGAGCGTCTTGTGGTCTTTGGGGAGCCGGCGGATTACTGGCTGAAGCGCTACCTGGCCGAGGCGCGGCCCCTTCTGGCAAAGCGGGTGAAGAGCCCCGCCCTTTTCATAGGCAGGACGGGGAAGAGGCTTTCCCGGAAGGGTATCTGGAAGAACTATGCCGGCGTTACCGCGCTTCTGGGGATGAGTTCCCGCCTCCACGCGCTGCGCCACAGTTTTGCCACGGACCTCTTGGCCGGCGGCGCGGACCTACGCTCGGTGCAGGAGCTTCTGGGGCACGCGGATCTTTCCACCACCCAGATCTACACCCATGTGGACAACGCCCTGCTCCGGGAAAGCCATCAGCGCGGCCTTCCCCGGCTGGATTCCTACCGGGAAAAACCCACGGGGTGGCGGGCAGGGGAGGGGGCGAAGCGTGAAGATTAAGCGGGAGGTTCTTACCGGCCTTTGCGTCATCCTGATTCTCACGGCGGGGGCTGTGGTCCTCTATAATGTGGTGAAAGGCCGGGAGCGGGACGGCCTGGCCCGGCGTATCGTTTCCCTGGGCTCCCGGGACGGGCCCCCGGAAACGATAGAGGGCCTCAGGGAAGCCATAGGCCGTTACGAGCGGCAGATAGAACGCCATGTGGAGGACGCCGCCCGGACGGGAACCTACTGGCGCATTCTGGCCGTGCGGCTTCAGGACCGGGGGCTCCACAACGAAGCCCTGGGAGCCCTGGAGCGGGCCGTGGCCTACTACCCCGGGGATGCATCCCTGCTCTACCTGACGGGCCTTTCGGCGGCGGCGGTGGCCAAGAGTTACCTCGATTTCAGCGGCGGCGCCTACAACGCCAATGCCGGGAGCCGCTACTACGCCCTGGCGGAAGACGCGTGGCTCAAGGCCATAGCCCTGGACGGGGCTTACGGGCGGCCCCGTTATGCCCTGGGGGTGCTCTATGTCTTCGAGCTGAACCGGCCCCAGGACGCCATTCCCGTCATGGAGCGCTACCTGGAATCCGCCCCCCTGGACGCGGACGGTATGGCGGTGCTGGCCCACGCCTACGCCCTCACCGGGCAGTACCAGGCGGCCCTGGATTACTACGACCGCATCATCGCCGTTACCGGGGACGCGGCCAAGCGGGCGGCGGCGGAGGAATCGCGGCAGCGGGTGATGGACGCCTACTATGGATACTGACCGCGGCCTCCTGGACCTGATTCTGGAAAGAATCCCCGGCCTCACGAGCCGGGATCGTATCCGTTTGGCGGAAGAATTTGACCGGGAGGGGGATCTTGCCGTACTTTCCAGGGGAGAGGTATATGAACTTCTCGGCAAGGCGCCGCCCCGGGAAGCCTGGACCATGGATGAACTGAAAGGCCGGGCCGAAAAGGACGCCCTGATCCTGCGCCGGAACGGGATTAGTTTGACAGCCTACCGGGAGAGCGGGTATCCTCCCCTGCTCAGGGAACTTTACGATCCGCCGGCGCTGATCTTCTACCGGGGAAACCTGCCCGACCCCGGCCGTCCGCTGGCGGCCCTGGTGGGCACCCGGAAGCCGACGGGGGAGGCCCAGGCCGCCGCCTTCGAGGCGGCCCGGCTCCTGGGCCTTAACGGCATAGCCGTAGTGTCGGGCCTCGCCCTGGGCATAGACACCATGGCCCACCGGGGGAACCTTGCCGGGGGCGCCCCCACCGTGGCGGTGCTGGGCTCCTCCCTGGACCAGGTCTACCCCGCGTCGAACCGGGATCTGGCCCGGCGCATCCTGGGGGCCGGGGGCGCGATCCTTTCCGAGTACCCGCCGGAAACAGGCCCCCGCCGCTGGAATTTTCCCGCCCGGAACCGGATCATAGCGGGCCTGGCCCGGGGGACCCTTGTCGCGGAGGCCCCGGAAAAATCCGGCGCCCTGATCACGGCCCAGTTTGCCCTGGAGCTGGGAAGGGATATTTGGCTCCTCAGGGCGGGTGTTGATTCCCCCCAGGGCGGGGGGCTGCGGAATTTAGCCGAATCGGGCGCGCCGGTAATAGAAGGCGCGGGGGCTATACTTGAGGAGTGGGGCATAGAGCCCCGGAAGACGGAAACGCCGGCGGACGGGGCCTTGACGGGCGGTGCGGCCCTGGCGGAACGTTTGGCCAGGTCCCTCAATATTGAGGGCCTCTGAGGGGATGGGATTTCCAAAATGGAATTGAAGCGAGGATGCACATGGCTACTCGAATAAAAAAAACGGCAGCGGATAAAACGCCGGAACGAAAGACCCGCAAAAAGAGCGGCGTCAAAAAGGCTGCCGTCAAACAGGGCCGCAAGACCCTGGTCATTGTAGAATCTCCGGCAAAGGCCAAAACCATAGAGAAGTATCTGGGCGATTCCTACACCGTCAAGGCCTCCATGGGGCACCTCATCGATCTGCCCAAGTCCCGGATGGCCATAGATGTGGATCACAACTTTGAACCCGAATACATAACCGTCCGGGGGCGGGCTAAGCTGCTCAAGGAACTTCAGGGGGACGCGAAAAAAGCCGGCGCCGTGCTGCTGGCCAGTGATAATGACCGCGAAGGGGAGGCCATAGCCTGGCATCTCAGAAACGCGATTTCCGCGAAGGCCGCCGAAGTCCCCATTCAGCGGATCAGTTTTAACGAGATTACCCCGGTGGCGATCAAAACGGCGGTGGCGAATCCTTCCTCCATTGACGAGGCCAAGGTAAACGCCCAGAAAGCCCGGCGGGTGCTGGACCGGCTGGTGGGTTACAATCTTTCCCCCCTGCTCTGGAAGAAGGTAAAGAACGGCCTCTCCGCGGGGCGGGTGCAATCCGTGGCCCTCCGGCTGATCTGCGAGCGGGAAAAGGAAGTGGAATCCTTCGTCCCCGAGGAATTCTGGACCCTGGAAGCGGACTTTAAGGTGGGAAGGCAGCTCTATAGTTCCCAGCTCGTTCTCTGGCAGGGACAGAAACCGGACATAAAGACCGAGGCCGAGGTGAAGCGCATCAAGGAGCAGGTGGAGCACAGTGAATGTGTCGTTACCGATGTCCGGGAAAACGAAAAGACCGTGAGGCCCCGGCCTCCCTTCACCACCTCCCTCCTGCAGCAGACCGCGGCAACCCGGCTGGGCTTTACCAGCAAGAAGACCATGCAGTTGGCCCAGCAGCTCTACGAGGGGGTGAACATCGGTTCCTCCCGGATAGGGCTCATTAGCTATATGCGCACCGACTCGGTGCGGATCTCCCAGACGGCCCTGGAAGAGCTGCGGGAATGGCTCCAGGCCCATTATCCCGGCGCGCTCCCGGAAAAGGCGGCGGAGTACAGCGTGGGGAAGAAGGCCCAGGACGCCCACGAGGCGATACGGCCCACCTATGTCAGCTACACCCCGGAGGATGTGAAGGATCAGTTGTCGCGGGATCAACTGAGGCTCTACACGATCATTTGGGAACGTTTTGTGTCGAGCCAGATGAGCCCCGCCAAAACAAGAACCGTCAGCGCCGACATAAAGGCGGGGGAGGGGGTCTTCCGTACCGTGGGGACCAAGGTGATAGAAAAGGGATTCTACCAGGCCCTCAAGCTGCTGACCTCCAGGGAGGACAAGGGGAAACCCTACCCGGCCCTGAAGACCGGAGACCGGGTCGGCATGGAAGCCTTTCGCCCGGAACAGCACTTTACCCAGGGGCCCTCCCGCTACAGCGACGCCTCCATCGTAAAAACCCTGGAGGAGAAGGGTATAGGCCGGCCTTCCACCTATGCGCCCATCATCTCCGTGCTCCTGGATCGCTACTATGTTACCAGGTCCAACAAGCAGTTGGTGCCCACCGTGCTGGGCCGCCTGATCTGCGATATGCTGGTGGAGTATTTCCCCCATGTGGTGGACGCGGCCTTTACCGCCTCCATGGAAAACCGGCTGGACGAGGTGGAGGAGAGCCAGATCCGCTGGCCCGACATGATCCGGGAATTTTACGATCCCTTCAAAGATCAGGTGGAAGAGGTGGGGAAGAGCCTCGAATCCTTCAAGGGCTCCCTGGACGAACAGACGGGCCTCCTCTGCGAAAAGTGCGGCAAGCCCATGGTGAAGAAACTCGGCAGATTCGGTTTCTTCCTCGCGTGCTCCGGCTTTCCCGAATGCCGCAACACCAAATCCATACCCCTGGCAAAGTGCCCCAAATGCGGCGGGGACATCGTGCTCCGCAAGACCAAGGGCCGGGGAAAGGAATTCTACGGCTGTACCAACTACCCGGACTGTGACTTTATCAGCCACTTCAAACCCGCCAATCAGGATTGCCCCAAATGCGGGCAGTTTCTGGTGGAGAAGTACGACAAGAAAAACGGCTACCACAAAGCCTGCATCAACCCTGAATGCGACTACCTGCACTCCGGCGAGGGGGAGGATACGCCGGAAGCCTCCGGGGGGGAAGATGGAGCCTAAGAGACCCGAAGGGGAGGCCCTCGTGGCCGCGTACCTTCTCTGGCTGCGCTCGGTAAAGCGGAGCCCCGATACCACCCTCCGGGCCTACGCCGCGGACCTGGAGCGCTTTTCCGCGTGGTGCGCCGCCTACGGCCTGGACCCCCTGGAGGCCGATACCAGGGCCCTCCGGGGCTTCGTGGGCGCCCTGAGCGGCGCTCCCGGCAGCGGCCTGGGATCCGGGCGGCGCATGGCCCCGGTCAGCGTGAACCGGGCCCTGGCTTCGGTGCGCGGCTTTTACCGCTGGCTGGTCCGCACGGGAAAGCGGGAGGATGATCCCGCGGGAACCCTGCGCAACCTCAAGGCCCCCCGGACCCTCCCGGTGTTTCTCTGGGAGGACGAGATGGCCGCCTTTGCAGCGCTCCCGGAGGAAAGCGGAATCCTCTGGCCGGAGCGGGACCGGGCCATACTCCTCGTCATGTACAGCGGGGGCCTCCGAATTTCCGAAACCGCCGCCCTCAGCCTTCCGGGGCTGGACGGGGACCTCCGGGGGGGCCGGGTCCTCGGCAAGGGGAACCGGGAGCGCCAGGTCTTTTTCAGCGCCGAGGCGAAGGAGGCCCTCCTCGCGTGGCTCCCCCTGCGGGCGGCGCTGGCCGGGGGGGACCGGCTCTTCATCAACCGGCGGGGCGGGCCCCTCAGCGTGTCCGGCCTCCGGTGGATCATAAGCCGCTACGCGGAGCGGAGCGCCCTGCCCAAGAAACTGCACCCCCATGCGCTGCGCCACAGCTTTGCCACCCATCTGGTGAACGCGGGATGCGACGTGCGGATAGTGCAGGAACTATTGGGCCATGCGAGCCTTTCCACTACCCAGCGTTACACCCATGTCGATATGGAACATCTCAAGCAGGTCTATGGCTCGGCGCATCCGCACAGCGGAAGCCGGCCCCGGACCGGCAGCCCTTCGCCGGCTTCCAGCCGGCCCGGAAAAATCACAAAACGGGGGAGACAGCATGAAGAATCGTAACCATGAGGAGAAGCGCGGCTCCGGCGGGCGCTTCCGTTCCACCACGGTGCTGGCGGTGCGCAGGGGCGGCGTCGTCGCCATGGCCGGGGACGGCCAGGTAACTTTCGGCGAGACGGTGATGAAGAACAATGCCCGCAAGGTGCGCCGCCTCCTGGACGGCAAGGTGCTCTGCGGTTTTGCCGGGGCCACCGCCGACGCCTTCACCCTCTTTGATCGCTTTGAGGGAAAACTCAAGGAATACTCCGGGGACCTTACCAGGGCGGCGGTGGAACTTGCCACCGAATGGAGAACGGACCGTAACCTCCGGCGCCTTGAGGCCATGCTCCTCGTGGCGGACAAGGCCAAGACCCTCCTCATCTCCGGCACCGGCGATGTGGTGGAGCCCGCCACGGACGCCCTGGCCATAGGCAGCGGGGGGAACTATGCCTACGCCGCGGCCCTGGCCTACCTGGACGAAGGAACCCTGCCGGCCCCTGAAATTGCCGAGCGGAGCCTTAAAATTGCGGGGGATATTTGCATATACACTAACGGGCAGATCACCCTGGAGGTACTGGAATCATGACTGAAACAAAAACAGCGGTTCCCAGGGAACTTACGCCCCGGGAAATTGTAGCGGAGCTGGACAAGTACATCGTGGGCCAGAAGAAGGCGAAACGGGCCGTGGCGGTAGCCCTGCGCAACCGCTTCCGCCGCCTCAAACTGGACCCGGAGCTCCAGGAAGACATAGCGCCGAAAAACATACTCATGATAGGCCCCACGGGGGTGGGAAAAACCGAAATAGCCCGCCGCCTGGCCCGCCTTGCCGGCTCCCCCTTCATCAAGGTAGAGGCCACCAAGTACACCGAGGTGGGCTACGTGGGCCGGGACGTGGAATCCATGATACGGGACCTCATGGCGGCGGGCGTGCAGATGGTGCGCCAGGAAATGCAGGAATCCGTAACCGCCGAGGCGGAGCGGCGGGCCGAAGAAGCCCTGCTGGACCTGCTTCTCCCCTCTCCCCATAAGAAAAGCAAGAAAAATAACAATCCCGCCCCCGTACTGCGCCCCATGGGCTCCTTCCAGTTCAGCCCCAACAACGGGGGGCCCGGCCCCTCCCTGGTGGGGACCACGATACAGGTGGGCATCCCCGTGAGCAGGGGCGCCGCAGACCAGGGGGAGGACGGGGCCGAAGAAGCCCTCCGGGAAGAGGATGAGGAGGAGGCAAGAAAGTCCGGCGGCGTCCGGGACTCCACCCGCGAAACCTTCCGGGCCAAGCTCCGCGCCGGGGAACTGGAAGAACGCACCGTGGAGATCACGGTGAACCAGGCCCCGCAGTTCCCCGCCTTCGAGGTCATGGGCGGCGGCATGGAGGGCCTTGAAGAAAGCCTCTCCGGCATAGCCGGCATATTCGGGGGCAACAAAAAGAAAAAAGTCGTTACCGTGGGCCGCGCCCGGGAGATCCTCATCACCGAAGAATCGGAAAAACTCATAGACCGGGACCGGGTAAGCGACGAGGCCCGGCAGCGGGTCGAGCAGACCGGCATCGTCTTCATCGATGAAATAGACAAGATAGCCGTCAAGGGGGACCGGGGCGGCGGTCCCGACGTGTCCCGCGAAGGGGTGCAGCGGGACATACTCCCCATCGTGGAGGGCGCCATCGTAAATACCCGCTGGGGGCCGGTGAACACGGACCACATACTCTTCATCGCCGCCGGCGCCTTCAATGTCAGCAAACCCTCGGATCTGATCCCGGAACTCCAGGGCCGCTTCCCCCTGCGCGTGGAACTCGAATCCCTGGGCAAAGAAGAATTCCTGCGCATCCTGACGGAGCCCAAGAACGCCCTGATCAGGCAGTACACGGAACTCCTCGGCACGGAAGGCGTGGAAATAGCCTTCACCCCCGACGCTGTGGAGCGTCTCGCGGCGCTGGCGGCGGAGGTCAATTCCCGCCTCGAAAACATAGGCGCCCGGCGGCTCCACACGATCATGGAGGCCCTCCTCGAAACGCTCTCCTTCGAAGCGCCGGACATGGCCCCCGCCAAAGTGCCCATAGACCAGGGCTACGTGGACGAGCGCCTTGCCGACATCGTCAAGGATCAGGACCTGGGGAGGTACATCCTGTGAGGAATAAGGAGGGGGCAGCCGCCCCCT
>JAISQV010000020.1 GCA_031273985.1 Spirochaetaceae bacterium
CACGGACAAAAGCTGAAATTTTGAACAAAGAGTCTACTTTTCCTTAACCCGTAGCGGAAAAGTGTTGTCCGTGTGGTCTGTGGTTAATTTCTTTGTTTTTTTCAGATTTTCATTTCTATGCGTTTATCCTGCTCACATTGTTTGACAACTCCCCTCCGTGATACTATCATGCTACATGATGCGCCGGGCGCCCTTTTGTCTTTTTTTGCTTCTTTTCCTGTTGCCGCCCCGCTTTCTGGGCGCCGAGGGGGGGATGGGAATATTTCCCGGCGCCAATCTGGACGCGCTGAGGCGGGAGGGCTGCGAAATCCTTGATTACCGGCTGGCGCGGAAAGAGGGGGACTGGGCCGGCTGGTTTGACGTGTCCGTGGGTCTCCACGGCCTTACGGAAACCGGTGTGGGGCGGCTGCGGGCCGCCATCCTGGACTTTCCCCGGTATTCCCGTACCTTCAAGCGCTGTCTCGGGGCGTTGGCGGCGGAATCCGGCGGCGAAACGGTGCTTGACGCTCAGTTGGGGGTCAAAATCCTGGGCTTTACCTTTGGCGCCCGCCTCGTGTGCCTGGTTACGCGCTACATTGACACGGAAGAAACCTTCGACGTGATCTTTACCCAGCGGGAAGATTTCAGCACCCTCTACGGCGCCTACGGCGAATGGTACTTCAGGCGCGTCGAGATAGACGGCAGGCCCTACACCTACTACCGCTTTACCGCCTCCTCCGCGGTGCTCAACAAGTTCGCCCTTCAGGAGTGGATCATGTCGGCCTTTGGCCCCGGAGAATTCAGGGATTTTGCCGCCCAGCTTGTCCGGGCGGCGGGGCGGAATTGAGCCGGAAGGCCAGGGCCCGGAAGCCTTCCCGCCTGAGATCCCCCAGGGCGCTGAAGTTTCGGGGTTTTTGCCGGGCAAAGCGCTCCGCCTGGGAGGAGGGGAGGGCGGCGAGCGCCAGACCCCCCGGTTCAAGCAGCCGGCCCAGGGCCTCCCAGTGGGCGGCGATCCGGTCCGTTCCGGGTACCGTGTCCGGGAACAGCACCGCCCCGGCGTAGGGCCCCTCCCGGAGCAGCGCCTCCAGCCCTGTTTCGGGGTCCGCCGCGGGGACGGTAGCGGCGGCTAGACCGGCGGCTTTTCTGAGGTTCCAGGCCGCCGCCTCCAGGGCCAGCACATTCCGCCCGGAAAGCACGAAACGCGGCTTCGCCCCGCCGTCCATGGAGCGGGCCAGCCAGACGGGGAAGTGCCCCTGATCCGGCTCATGGACCAGCAGGGCCCCCGTGGCCCCGCCCGCAAAGGACTTTCCGGTCTTTTTCAAAGCTTTGAGTTTCACCCAGAGCCGTACCGCGGCCCGCACCGCCGCTCCGGGGTTGTCGAAGCCCGCGGCCCCCTCCGTTGCGTCCAGGTGGTAGCGCAGCCCCGATAGCTCGTAGTCCCCGCCGCCCCTGAGATAGGCCGGGTAGTCCCCGAAGAATCCCGGCCCCCGCCGCACCGTACCCTGCCTCCCTTCGGGGCCGGGCCCTCCGGCGGGGCGGAAGCCTAAGACGCGGTAGCCCGCGCCCCCCTCGTCGAGGAACACCCCGCAACGCGCCGCCGCCATGCGGCCCGCCAGAAAGTCCCCCAGGGGGGCTACCGCCACCACGAGGGCCATACCCCCCTCCCCAAGCAGGGCCGGGGCCCGGAAGACGAAGTCTTCCAGCACGGCGGAACCGGCCTTGGCGGGCAGGTTGGAGAGGATGAGGTCCCAGCGGGCGCCTTCGGGCCCCCCGAGGAGCGGCTCCGTATGGGCCTCCAGAATTTCGGGCCCCAGGCCGTTGCGCCGCGCGTTGTACTCGGTAAAGAGCCGCGCCAGCTCGTCCCGGTCCTGGGCCCGCACCCGAAGGGCGCGGGAAGCGCCCCCCGGCGCTGCCGGATAGCTGAGCGCCCCGGCGGCGCAGACCCCCAGCACCCCCACGCCGCTGCCCGCGTCCAGCACGGAGAGGGGCCCTGAAGCGGGCAGCGCGGCGTCCCCGGCGTCCAGCACGCGGGAAAGGGCATCGAGAAGGAGTGAAGAGCCCCGGTCTATGTCGTTGGAGCTGAAGAGTCCCCGTGAAAGGGCGAAGGAATAGGAGCGCCCCCTGAAGCGGTATGTTACTTCCTTCGAGGTGTAGGCCGCCGCCCAGCGCTCAAGGGAGGGCGGGGGGTTTGGGGGGTAGGCCCCCCAACGGGGGCGTTGCGGGCTCCCCCGCCGACAGGCGGGTTCTTGAGCCCCCGCAGGGGGGGTAGCGGAAGACGCCGCAGGCGGCTGGAGCGCAGGGGGGGGCTCCCCCCTTCCTATGCCCGCCATATACTGCTAACTGTTCACCCGCTCGACGTATTCGTTGGTTTCCGTGTTCACCAGAATCTTCTCGTCCTGCTTGATGAAGAGCGGCACCCGGACGGTGAGGCCCGTCTCGGTAACGATGGGCTTCGTGGCGCCGGAGACGGTGTCGCCCTTCACGTAGTTCTCGCTCTCCGCCACGGAAAATACCATTTTGTAGGGAATCTTGATATCAATGACTTTTCCCTCCCAAATGGTAAGATCGTAGACCCCGCCTTCCTTGAGGTAGTATTTTTTGTCCGCCATATCCGCGATGGGCACCTCGTACTGATCGTAGTTTTCGTTGTCCATGAAATGAAAAACATCCTGGTCCGCGTACTGGTACTGGCAGGCATGGACATCCACCACCGCGTCCTCGACCTCCTGCTGGGTCGGGATCGTCATGGTCAGCACAGAGCCGTCCTTGATGCTCTTCATCTTGATCCGCGCAATGGCCGTACCCTTGCCGGGATTGTGGAATTCCCGCTCCACCACCAGATAGGGCTGCCCCTTCTGCAAGAGGCACGTCCCCTTCGCAATATCTCCGCCTCGAATCATGGTTTCCTCGCTTGTTCGTATGGGCGTCCCGCCCTTGAAGCGCCCCCAGCATAGCCGGTTTCGCCGGTCTTGTACAGGGCGCGGGGAACTCCAGGGCCGGAGGGGCCCCCTTTGGCCCTCATATATCCTCCAGCCTGATCCCTTCCCCGGCGGGGATGAATCGCCGGGCTCTCCGGCCCAGTATCCGGTCCCGCCAGGCGGGGGGGAGGCCGGGCCGCAGGACCTTCTCCGTCCTGAGAATCCCCGTGATCTCCGCCGTGATGAGTTCCCCCTCCTGAATGTCCCGCAACGCGTGGATCGAGCGGTTGCTGCGCTCGTAGTTTGCCCGCTCCGAGGGGGCCAGGCGCTTTACCCCGTCGCCCAGCACGGCCTCCACGAGTTCCGCCCCGCGCTCCCGCTTGAGTTCTTCGATGAAGGCCGCCTCGCCCCCGGCGGCGGCGGCGGCCCGGCCCACGGCCCTGACCATGCGGGCAAAATCCTCCGGCGGCAGGGCTATGGGGTCGTCGAGGCCCGGATCGTTCCGGGACAGGCAGAAGTGTTTCTCTATCACCGCGGCCCCCTGGGTCAGGGCCAGGGCGGGGACCAGTTCCGGGTCCAGGCTGTGATCGCTGACCCCCACGGCGACGCCGAACACCGCCCGGAGGCTTTCCAGAACCCGGAGGTTGTAGTCCCTTTCCGGCGCGGGGTAACTGGTAACGCAGTGGAGCAGGCATATCCGCGCCGGCTCCGGGGCGGCCTCCTCCGCAATCTCCAGGGCCGCTTCAATGTCCCCGAGTTTCGACACCCCCGTGGAGAGGAGCAGCGGCAGCCCTGCGGAGGCCGTCTGGGCAAGGAGGGGCCCGTAGTTGAGTTCCGGCGAGGCTATCTTGAGGAGGGCGGGCTTCAGCGCGGTTATTTCGGCGGCGCTCCGGGGCCCGAAGGCCGTGCAGAGGAAGATCAGCCCCCGCCCTTCCACGCATTCCTTCATCTCCGCGTAGAATTCCGGCGGCGTTTCCAGGCGCTTAAAGGTATCGTAGAGCCGTATCATCCCGCCGGGGAGCCTTACTTCCCCCGTGTTGGGGTGGAGTATCTCATCGGCGTAGACCATCTGGAATTTGACGCACCCGGCGCCGGCCTCAGCCGCCGCGGAAACGAGTTCCCGGGCCTTTACCGGGTCCGCCCCGTGGGAGGTCCCCAGTTCCGCTATGATCAGGGGGTTCCGCCGGCTTCGGACCTGCCCCGCCAGGAGGAATTCCCCCCGCGCCACGCCTTCCGGCGCTTTTTCCCGTGTCTCTTCCATGACTCGACAAAGCCTCCCAATATCAGTATGCTCGAATCATATCATAATGCCAGATTATGGGTGACCAGGAGTTGTACCATGAAGAGTCTTACCTGTGATGTCTGCAAGCGGAAAATAGAGCAGCCTGAAACGGATCGTACCTTCTTTCATTATGCCAACCGGGACCTCTGCGAAGCCTGCAAAGAGGATCTGGAACTTGTCATTAAACCCGTCATACGGGACAGGCAGCCCTTCAACTACGAATGGTTCGATCCCTTTGTCCGGGAGGCCATAGAGGAAGCCATAGGCCGGGGCTCTTTCACCACGCGCTGAGCCCCGCAGGAATTCTAAGTTTGAAAACTTAGGCATTTCTATCCAAAAACCACTCAAATTATTTATAATTTGAGTGGTTTTTACCTTAGCCTGCCACCCCTTCCAATCAGGAATTCTAAGTTTTTGCCGGTATCTACGCCTCGGTAAAGTAACAAGGGGTTCTGTAGATGACCGCGAAAGCGATCTCGACCGGGAAGAAATATGAGGGGCACCATATTTCTTCCCGGCTGACAGGACCCCCGGTAATTTTTTAAGGCGTCCTGCCATGTTAAACTTAGAATTCCTGCGCTCTCCCTGCGTAAACTTGACAGAATATATTCCGCAGATTATAGTACCTGCGGCGTTTTGGCGCCGGGAGTGTAGGTGGTTCAATTTTCACCCCATGTTGCTGTCAGCCTGGCCCTTGCCTCAGGTTTCGTCCTTGACCTGATTCTGGGCGACCCGCCGGGGATACCCCACATAGTGCGCCTCATGGGGAGGACCATTAGCGCCCTGGAGGGGCCCTTCCGGCGCGCGGAGACCCGCCTTCGCCGCCGGGGTTTCTGCTTCGCGTGGACCGTGATCCTGCTCTCCGCCGGAATACCCCTCATCCTGCTCATCATCCTGTACCGCTTTTTTCCCCCCGCCGCCCTGGCGCTTGAAGTGATCCTCGCGTGGCAGCTCATCGCCGTAAAGGACCTTCGCGGGGAGAGCATGGCCGTATACCGCTGCCTCGCGGCGGATGACCTTGAAGGGGCGCGCCGCCGGGTGGCGCGGATCGTGGGCCGGGACACCGGGGGCCTGGACCGGGAGGGAATCATCCGGGCGGCGGTAGAAACCGTGGCGGAGAACACCGGAGACGGCGTAGCCTCGCCGCTCTTTTACCTCATGCTGGGCGGCGCGGTACCGGGCTGTGCATACAAGGCGGTAAATACCCTGGACTCCATGGTGGGATACAAAAACCAACGCTACCTTGATTTTGGCAGAACCGCCGCAAAACTGGACGATGCGCTCAACTTTATCCCCTCCCGGCTCTGCGCTCTTTGCATGATAGGGGCCTCCTTCATGCTCTCCCTCGACGGGCGGGGAGCCCTGAGGGTCTGGCGGCGGGACCGGAGAAACCACGCCAGCCCCAACTCAGCGCAGACCGAAGCGGTCTGCGCCGGGGCCCTGGGAATACGCCTCGCGGGGCCCCTGGTGTATGGAGGGGTACTCGAAGACAAACCTTACATAGGCGATGACAGGAGGCCTGTCAGGGCCGATGATATAATCCTCGCAAACCGGCTGCTTTATACAACGGCAGTGTTACTGTTTCTTCTTGCCCTGGGGGTACGAATATGCTGCATGGCGGCGATATTTTTCGCAACCCGGGGATAATCCTTGATTACTCGGTAAACACCAATCCCCTGGGTATGCCCGCTCCGGTACGGGACGCCCTTATCCGCCATGTTGACGATTACGGGCGCTATCCGGACCCCCTCTGCGGCGATCTCCGCTCGGCCCTTGCCCGCAGCGAAGGCCTGAGCGAAGAACAGATTTGCTGCGGAAACGGAGCGGCGGATCTGATTTTCCGGCTCTGTCTTGCGGTAAGGCCCCGCCATACCCTGATCTGCGCTCCCGCCTTTTCGGAATACGAGCGGGCGGCCCTGCTTGCGGGAAGCCGGGTCAGCCGCCATACCCTGAGGGAGGAAAACGATTTTTCCCTGACCGAATCCTTTATCGGCAGTATCACTGCCGATGTGGACATGGTCATGCTCTGTAATCCGAATAACCCCACGGGAAAGATCATTCCCCCGGTGCTGCTTGAAGGCATAAGGGATCACTGCCGCGCCCGGAATATCCTCCTCATGGCGGACGAGTGCTTCCTCCCCTTTACCGCCGGGACCTCCCTTGCCGCCTCCTTTGGGAAGGCGGGGGCTTCTCCCCTGGCGGTGCTCAGGGCCTTTACCAAAACCTACAGCCTCGCCGGGATACGCCTGGGCTACCTTCTCTCAAACGACACGGCCCTCGTCGCGGCGGTCATGGACACGGGCCAGGCCTGGAGCGTCTCCGCCCCCGCCCAGTACGCGGGCCTCGCGGCGCTGGAGATTCCCTCCTGGATCGAAGAAGCCCGGCGGCTCACCGGCGAAGAGCGGCCCCCTCTCGTGCGGGGGCTCCGGGCTCTGGGCCTCCGGGTGATTGAGGGTGAGGCAAACTTTATACTCTTTCGCAGTGAAACGCCGCTTCTGGAGCCCCTCATACGCCGGGGTATACTGATCCGCGGCTGCGGAAATTTTTACGGCCTCGACGCTGCGTGGTACCGGATCGGGGTAAAGAAACATGAGCAAAACGCGCTGCTTTTAGCGGCGCTAGAGGAGGTACTCCATGCTCGGTAACCGGATATGACGGGCCGCTTCCCGATACCGCTCCGGTGTTACCGGGGCTGTGATTCAAACCCACATCGAGGAGCGCCGTATGGCCACTGAAAAAGTTATAGAACAACAGATGCTGGAGCATCTGGATAGTCTCACCAAGCCCCGGGGAAGCCTGGGAAAACTTGAGGAATATGCCTTAAAAATGGCAAAGATTCAGGGGAAGGTTCCCCCCAGGGTTGGGAAGAAGGGAATCTATGTGTTTGCCGGGGACCACGGCATTGCCGAGGAGGGTGTGTCCCTCTCTCCCCAGGAAGTTACCCGGCAGATGGTAACAAATATGATCCAGGGCGGGGCGGGAATCAACGCCATTGGGGAGGGCGCCGGCTGGGAGATAGCCGTGGTGGACGCCGGCGTCAAGGGAGACGGCTTCCCCGATGCCGGGCCGGACGCCAAAAGCCGGCTTATCCGGGCGAAAATTGTCCAGGGGAGCCGGAACTTTTACCGGGAACCGGCCCTGACGGCGGAGGAAGTTGTCCGGGCCATGGCCTGGGGAGCGGATCTTGCGAAGGACGCGGAGGACCGGGGCTACTACCTCGTGGCCATAGGCGACCTGGGCATAGGCAACACCGCTACTGCCGCGGCAATGCTGACGGCGGCAGGCTTCCTCCCCGAAGACATGGTTGACCGGGGTACCAATATCGATAATGCGATGCTGGACCACAAGCGGCAAGTTGTTACCGAAGCCGTGGCCCGGTGGAAATGCCCCCCCTCGGACGGTGAGGCTATCCTTACCAAACTGGGCTCCGCCGATTATGCCATGATGGCCGGTTTCATCCTGGGCCTTGAGGACCGGGGCATAGGTTGTGTGCTCGACGGCTTTCCCGTCAGCTCCGCGGCCTACATGGCCTACCTCATCAACCCCATGGTGCTGAAGTACCTCTTTGCCGGGCACCTCTCCAAGGTGAGGGGGCACGGGATCGTGCTGACGCATATGCGCCTTGAGCCCATTGTCAGCCTTGATATGCACCTCGGCGAGGGCACCGGCGCCGCCATCGGGGGGCAGATCATAGAACTGGCCCTGCTCTCGGCGCTCAACATGGCGTCCTTCAAATCCGCCGGCGTTTCCGGCGGTGACCTGCAGGGAGAGCGTTACTAGCACACAGCCTGTAATTAAGCTGTGAGTAAGACGAAGAGAATATTAACCACGAAGGCGCACGAAGGCGAAGAAGGGAAGAAAATAATTTTCCTCCTGCGTCGTGTTACTTCGTGCAACATCGTGGTTTTTTTCTTCTCTTCCCTTCTTCGAAAAAGAAATTAACCACGGCGTAACTATTGATTTGACCTAATCAAGGTACTAGTGTACCGTATCGTTGACAATTGGCTTAATGAAGTCAAACCACGGACCTCACGGACCACACAGAAAAACCGAGAAAACCTAAAGAATATGAGATATTTAGGACGATTTTGC
>JAISQV010000024.1 GCA_031273985.1 Spirochaetaceae bacterium
CAAGGACCAAGGACCAAGGACCAAGGACCAAGGACCAAGGACCAAGGACCAAGGACCAAGGACCAAGGACCAAGGACCAAGGACCAAGGACCAAGGACCAAGGACCAAGGACCAAGGAATTATGGGCGCCGTTTTCACTTTGTCAAGTACCTGACAGCGTAAAGCCCTATCTTTTTTCAATTTCTCCCCGGCCCGGGCGCTTTGCCCCTGCTAAACGGCCCGGTTATGGTATAAGGCGGAACAGCTTTTCTTGTTTTTTCGTAAAAGAGCCGGATGCCCCCGTAGGGGGGGCATACCGGCTTTTTGTTTGCCCGCGGGACACCGCCAAAAGAGGGATGCTGCAATGGATACAATTATTGAAAAGGCCGTAAAGAACTATAGATTGATAAAGAATGAAACGGATACGGTAAAGGGCGCTATGGGCCTCATAAATCCAAAAACGAGATCCGGCGGGACAAGAATCAGCGAACAGGAATTAAGGGTATTGTTTTGCGCTGAACTTATGAAGAACGATATACCCTTCTCCGTAGAAACGCCTACCCTGGAAGAATATTCATTTACCGGCGCCAATCGCTTGTCCGGGAATATTGACGCCTGCCTGTATGGCTTTGAGGGCGGGAACTATGTGCGCAAAAACAATATAGAATTTAAGGCCCATAATACAAACTATCGCAGTGATTTTGAAAAACTGATGGGCGAGGAGGGTGATAATGCGTTTATCCATGTATTACCGCACATAGATAACGGGACCCTGTATAGGAAAGAAGTTAAGGGTAGAAAACCTGTGATTAATAAATATCTGGAAGAAATACGGGCAGTATATTCCGATCCCAAAAAACCAAAAAAGTTTAGGAGCATAACTTTTTATATTTGCATATTAAGCCCTTTTAGGTTAATCAAAAACATAATCGATAAAAAAAGTGAAGATACCCCGGCAAAAATAGAAAAGAAACTGGCATTAAAGCATTCTGTCAAAAGGGGGAGCTCTCTTTTGATGGGGATGAAGAAAACTGGAAAGAAGTAAAGCTGTAAGGGGAGGCCTATGATGCGCGGACTTTTAACCAGGGCGGCGGCAGCGCTGGCGGTACTGTTGCTGGTAGCAGCCTGTTCCAGCCCCACGGGGGATGATAAGGGCGGGACAGTCACGGTTACCGGGGTCAGCGTATTCCCGGCAAGCGTAACCGTGAACAAAGGCGGGACGCAGCAATTCAGCGCGACGGTGGAAGGGATAGGGAGCCCGGCGCAGGCGGTAACCTGGGCGATAGTGGGAGCGGCGGCCTACGGGACCGCTATCGACGGCTCCGGGCTTCTGACCCTGGCCGCCGGTGAAACGGCAATGAGCCTTACGGTCCGGGCGACCTCTACGGCGGACGGCAGCAAGTCCGGCAGGGCGGCGGTTGCGGTAGGAGAACCGGCCAGGGTTACGAGCGTAACGGTAAGCCCGGCAAACCCGACCGTGTACAAAGGCGGGATGCAGCAGTTCAGCGCAACGGTGGCGGGGACCGGGAGCCCGGCGCAGGCGGTAACCTGGGCGGTAACGGGAGCGGCGGCAAGCGGGACCGCTATCGACGGCTCCGGGTTTCTGACCGTAGCCACGGGCGAAACGGCAACAAGCCTTACGGTCCGGGCTACTTCGGCGTTGGACGGCAGCAAGTCCGGCACGGCAACGGTTACGGTGGCTGCCAATGCGTTTCCCACCCCGGAGAAATACCGGGAAATGGTTTCCCTTCCCGGGGGAACCGTTACCGGCAGTGATTCTTACGCTTATCAAGATGAATACGGTGGTATTTGGGAGGGTGTATTTATAGCGGGGCGTACCGTAACCCTGAGCCCCTTCAGAATTGCCAAATACGAAACCACTTACGAGTTGTGGAAGGAAGTGTACGACTGGGGGGCAGCCCGCGGGTATGTTATGAATCCCGGCCGAGAAGGGCACGGGGGAACGGAAGGTACGAGCAGCGCAAGCTGGACGGCGGAGCAGAAGAGGACCCGTCCGGTAACGGAGATTAGCTGGCGGGACGCGGTGATCTGGTGTAACGCGTACAGCGAGATGAGCGGAAAGACGCCGGTGTATTACACGGATACGGGGTACGGCACGGTATTAAAGACGACGATAAATGACAGCATATACAATAACGGGGCGGACTTTGCGGTGATGAAGCCCGGCGCCAACGGCTACCGTCTGCCCACGGAGGCTGAGTGGGAATACGCGGCCCGTGGGGGGAACCCAGGTAATGCCGCCTGGGGCTATGACCATGCGGGGAGTAATACTATTGGGGAAGTGGCGTGGTATGGCGCCAATTCTTATGAACTAACAACAGCCCTCAGAGATTACGGGCCGCATCCGGTGGGGACCAGGGCGGCAAACACCGCCGGGTTGTATGATATGAGCGGGAATGTAATGGACTGGTGCTGGGACTGGAGAGAAGACCTTCTTGGTACCGGGGCGGCAACCGATCCCCTTGGGGTTGGTGGGGCCCTTCCGGGCTCGAACCACCGGGTTGTACGGGGCGGTAGCTGGGGCCACGGTGCCGCGGGCTGTGCGGTGGCTTACCGGAGCGGCGCCGACCCTGGCGGTCGGCACTTTTACCTTGGCTTCCGTGTTGTTTCCCCCTGAGTTTTTTCGGGGGCGGCTCGCAGCGCAGGCGGGACCGCCCGTTAAGGGCGGTCAGAGCCGGAGCGGAGGGGCTGCCCCCGGTTTGCCGGCGCGTGAAGGCCCCGCAAGGGCGCTTATGGAGGAACGCCTTGCATGAAATCATCGCCATCCTTCTTCGCCGGCGTTTTGTTTTCTGTCTGCTTCTCGCTTTTCTCGCAGGCTGCCTGCTCTCAGGACTTTACTTCCATCGAAAGGGGGCTGTCGGAATTGGAGAGCTTGATAACAGGTAAGCTGGAGAACTCCGAAGCGCAGCAGCAACAATTGGACGACTTGAGGAAGAACTTGGACGAGAGCGGGACCTTACTGGGGAACTACGAGCGCATAATAGCCGGGCAGGAGAACTTGTTGAAGGGCTTGCAGGCGCGGCTGAACGAAATGTCCGAAACCTACAGGATGCAATCGGCCTTATCCGTGAAATACGAACAAAGCTCAAGGTTCTGGAAGACTTTTACGCTGGTAGCGGTTCCGGTAACGGCCCTCCTTAGCGGCGGCCTGGTCTGGGCCCTGAAATGAGAACCGCGTGATGAAGGAGCGGAGACGGCGGGGTGCGGGCCGCGTATGGTAATCGGCCTTACAAAAAAAACGATGAACCGGTAAGCCGGGTTCTGTGATTCCCCGCCCTGGGGCGAAGGAACCGGCAGCCATCTGTCTTGCGCCGGCCTTGCGGACGGCGTCCCGGGCACAGGCCCGAGCAGTCTACCCGTAACGCGGGCGGGCCGCCCCCGCCGCCGCATTACCGCGCCGCAAGCGGCACAGCACGGGCGGCGCGCCGGCATTGCCGGCGGTTACTGCTTGACTTTGCTCCTGATGAGGTTTGCCGTGCCGGCGCTGTTGCCAACGCCGCGGCGGGCTCTTACCCCGCCATTTCACCCTTACCCTGGCGGTGTTTCCTCCAGGGCGGTATATTTTCTGTTGCGCTTTCTGTCGGCGGATACCCGCCGCCCGGGCGTTACCCGGCATCATGCCCTGCGGAGCCCGGACTTTCCTCCCCGCCGCCCCTTGCGGGACGCTCCCGTGCAGGGCGGCGGAACGGCAGCCTGGTTCATCGTTAGTATTTCCGCTTCAATCGGGTACCGGCAGCCTGTTGCACTTGTTTATGCGCAAAGTGCAGCAAACTCCTAGTCCTCGTAATCAATATTGACCAGTTCTTCCCCTTCCTCCTCTTCGTCGTATTCCTCTTCCTCCATATCGTCCAGATCCGAAAGACTGCCCGAATCTTCGGCGTCGAAATAATCCTCTTCCCCTTCTCCGCTTTCCTCATAGTAGAGGATGCGGGAACAGTAGGGACAGAACACTATATCTTCACCGAGGCGCACTTCGTTGGCAAATTGGGCGGGGAGAATCATGTGGCAGCCGGTACAGACATTGCCCTTGATGGCCACTATGCCCCTGCCCATCTTGTTGCGGATGATTCGCTCAAACTTGAAAATGACCTCCGGCTCCATGTCCTGATTCAGCTCCCGTTCCGCCTGTTCCAGCTCCTGGAGCCTCTGGGTTTTTTCCGCCGCCTGCTGTTCCACCTGGGCCCGCTGTTCCGTCAGTTCCTTTTCCTGCTGATCAATGAGGCTGACGCTCTGCTCCATCTGGCTTTCCAGGTCCGAGAGGAGGCGCTCCTCTTTCTGCAGATCCTTGCGGTACTGGGCCTCGCGGTCGGCGGCGTCCCGGATTTCCTTGTCCAGGGCCTCGTATTCCCGCTGGGTATTGATGACATCCATATTTTTTTCGGCGTGTTCCCGGGCCTGCTCCGCCTGGATGAGGAGTTCCCGCAGCTCCGCTTCCTGGGTCTTGGATCGCTCAAATTCCTGACTTTTTTCGATGTAGGACTTTTTCATCCGGGTGAGAAGCTCTTCCTGGGTGCTCAAAATCTTGGGCAGCTCCTCAATTTCCTGTTCCAGCACGATCTTTTGAGAAAGAATATTCTGCAGATTCCGCAGTTTCTCAAAAACTTCTTCCATTGTCATAGATTCCCCCTGAATGTTCCGCAGCACAAAAATTGACGCCCGTGGAGGATGTTCAAAAACTGAAGTTTTTGAACATCCTCAGTGGTCCAGATAATCCTTCAATCTGCGGCTGCGTTTTGGATGCCGCAGCCGGCGCAGGGCCTTGGCCTCTATCTGGCGTATCCGCTCCCTGGTAACATTGAAGTAGAGCCCCACCTCTTCCAGGGTAAGGGAATAGCCGTCGTCCAGGCCGAAACGCATCTTGAGGACCTCCTGCTCCCGGGCGGGCAGCGTGGCGAGGACCCCGGAAAGCTGCTCCTGAAGCAGGGTAAAGGCCGTCTGGTTGGCGGGATTCTCCACATCCTTGTCCTCGATAAAGTCCCCCAGGAAGGAATCCTCCTCCTCCCCTATGGGGGTTTCGAGGCTTATGGGCTCCCGGGCGACATTTTTCACGCTCTTGACCCGTTGAGGCGCCCAGCCAAGCCGCTCGGCCACCTCCTCGTCCGTGGGCTCCCGGCCCAGTACCTGCATGAGCTGCCGGGATTCCCGCGACACCTTATTGATCTGTTCTATCATGTGGACCGGCACCCGGATCGTCCGGGCCTGATCCGAAATGGACCGGGTAATGGCCTGGCGTATCCACCAGGTGGCGTAGGTTGAAAATTTGAAGCCCTTCTGGTACTCAAACTTTTCTACCGCCTTGATGAGCCCTATGTTTCCCTCCTGAATCAGATCGAAGAAGTGAAGCCCCCGGTTGGTATGTTTCTTGGCGATGGAAACCACGAGACGCAGATTGGCCTTGATGAGCCGGTCTTTGGCGTTCTTCATCATGATACGCCCCCGGCTTATCTCCCTTGCCATCTGGTTGATGTTTTCAACGGTCTCCTCGAATTCCGCCTCCATGCTCCGAAGCTTCTTTTCCGTTACCTGGATGTGGCGGATAAGTTCCTTGATCTCATCCGAAGAGAGCCCCAGGTTCTGCTCCAGCCGCTCCCGTTCCTCCCGTATCGTGAGGCCCCGGCCCAGGGCCCGCAATTCTTTGAAAGACCCCACCTGGAGGCGCTTTTCGATTCGCTCCTGCTCCTTCTTGTACTTCTTTATCCGCTTGGCGGCCTGAACAAATTTTTCGGAAAAGCCCGTTATCTCCTCGGGGTGAATCTCCGCGTCCCCTACAACGTCAAGGATCTGGCGGCGCATCGTGTTGAGTTCCGGGTCCTCGAAAATGTCCCCGCCCCGGGCTATGATGCGCCGCTTGAGTTCCATAAAATTTCTGAGGTCCGCACCTATGAGCCGCAGGGTCTCTTTATAGAATTGGTTCAGCCGCCGCCTTTCCGTAAGATATTCGGTGATTTCCTTTTTGGAGAAGTTGAGTTCCCGGGGGTCCCTTTTGGAAAAGGCCCGCTGGGCGATGTGATAGAATTCGGGAATGATCATTCCGGACTTCTTGATCACATTTTTGATAATATTTTCACCTTCCTCCATCCTTTTGGAGAGTTCCACTTCCTGCTCCGCCGTGAGGAGGCTTTCCCGGCCAATTTCCCGCAGATAGAGTCTGATGGGATCGTCCACGGAGGATTCTTTCTCGTTGTAAACCAGGCGTTTCTTTTCCCCGTCCTCGGCGGCCTTCTTGGGAGTCTCTTCCCTGCCGGCCTCTTCCTCGATGAGTTGGACATTGTTTGCTTCCAGCAGGGAAAGCACCTGATCGATCTTGTCCGTGTTGGCAATATGCTCGGGCAAAAAATCGGAGAGTTCGTCGTAGGAGAGACTTTTCTTCTCTTTGGCGTACTCAACAAGCTTAACGACAGCGGAATCTAATTCTATGTCCGTCATTCACCAGTTTCCTTGTAGCCGTTGTAATTCATCGTCCACGTGTATTTTTTCCGCAAGCAAATCTTCCAGGGTCCGCCTTCCGGAAACCCCGTTCTGGTCTTTCCGGGTACGCATCGCTATCACAATTTCTCTTTGCCGGCGGGCAAGCCGTTTCTGCCGCAGCCGCTTCACGCTATCGGTTACCAAACGTTCGGGATCCCCGGAAAAGGCCCCCCCGGCGTTCTGTTCAAACACAAAGGTCTTCAGGGCCTCATTGCTCACTCTGGACAACAGCCCCTCCGGCAGGAGGGAGCCTCCCTCCCCCGGAGGGGGGGCCTCGTTCCTCCACCATTCCTCAAGGGCAAGGTACAGTTCCCTTGCCCCCGGATCCTCCAGCTCCTCGAGGGGCAGCATGGAGCGAAACCTTGCATACAGGCCG
>JAISQV010000197.1 GCA_031273985.1 Spirochaetaceae bacterium
GCAGCTGGATACGCTCAGGGCGGCGGCCCGGGACGCTCCGCAGGCGCCGGGGGTCTACATCATGCGGGACGAGGAGCGGCGCATCATCTATGTCGGGAAGGCCAGGGTGCTGAAAAACCGCTTGGCTTCTTACTTTTCCGGCGGAAAGGATGTCAAGACGGCAACCCTGCTGCGGCACGTCAGGTCCATCGAGACCATCATGGTGGTCAACGAGTACGAGGCCCTGCTGCTGGAGAATACGCTGATCAAGCAGCACAGCCCCAAGTACAATATCAACCTCAAGGACGGCAAGACCTATCCGGTGATACGGATTACCCATGAGGAATTCCCGCGGATCTTCAGGACCCGGCATATCGTGGAGGACGGCTCCCGTTACTTCGGCCCCTTTCCCCAGATTTCAGCGGTGGACACGATGCTTGAGCTGGTGGACAAGCTCTTTCCCCTGCGCAAGTGCCGCTCCGCCTGGAAGCGGGTGCGGAAGCGGGGCAGCCCCTGCATCTACTACCACATGGGCCGCTGCGAGGCCCCCTGCTGCGGGAAGATAGACGCCGCCGGTTACGAGGCCCAGGTGAAGCGGGTGGAGATGCTGCTTCTGGGGGAGACGGAGGCCCTCACGGCGGACCTTGGCGCCCGGATGAGCGAGGCGGCGCGGGACCTGAAGTTCGAGCGGGCGGCGCAACTCAGGAACGCCATACGGGCGATAGAGGCCCTGTCCGGGGAGAGCGCCGTGGTGGACCACGACCCGGAGAGCCGGGACTATATTGCCTGGGCGGAGGAGAGCGTCCTGGCCACCTTTACCGTGTTCTCCATGCGGGGCGGGAAGATGACCGGGCGGGAGCTTTTCCGCACCCACTCCGCCGCGGACCGGGAAGATTCCCTGGAAACCTTCATCACCAGTTACTACAGCCCGGACCGCCCGCCGCCGGCGCAGATTTACCTGGAACCGGAAGGGGCGGGGGGCGGCTTTTCCGGCTTTTCCGGGGCCTCCGGGGAGGCGCTGGGGCGCTGGTTCCGGGAGCGCTTCGGCTACGAGCCCGCCCTGCTCCTTCCCGGCGAGAGCCGCCACCGGGCGGCCCTGGCCCTGGCCCGGCAGAACGCCGAGGAGGACATAAGACGGCGGCTCAAGGAGCGCGGGGCCGGCCCTGCCCTGGACGAGCTGAAAAAGGCCCTGGGCCTCAAGGCCCGCCCCGAGCGTATCGAGGGCTTCGACATAGCGCAGCTCGAAGGGCGGCACCCCGTGGCGTCCCTCATTTCTTTCAGGGACGGCGTACCGGACCGGAAAAACTACCGCTACTTCAAGCTCCGCAGCGTGGTGGGCGTGGTGGACGACTTTGCTTCCATGCGGGAGGCGGTGGAGCGCCGTTACTCCCGGCTTCTCCGGGAGGGCAGGGATCTGCCGGACCTGATCCTCATCGACGGCGGCATAGGGCAGGTAAACGCCGCCCGGGGGGTGCTGGACCGGCTGGGGCTGGACTGCGATGTGGTGGGCCTGGCCAAGCGGGAGGAGGAGCTTTGGCTCCCCGGCGCCAGGGAGCCGGTCCGGCTTTCGGAGCGCTCCGAGGCCCTCAAGGTGCTTCAGTTTGTCCGGGACGAGACGCACCGTTTCGCCACGACCCTCAACCAGAAGCTCCGCTCCAAGGACCTGCTCTTCCCCACGCTGGAATCCGTGGAGGGCATAGGCCCCAAACGGGCCGCGGCGATCATGAAGGCCTATGGCAGCCTGGAGGCCGTAGCCGCCGCGAAGCTCCCGGCCCTGGCGGCAGCCGGCGGTCTTAACGAAGAACTCGCCCGGGCGCTGCGGGCCGCCGCGTCACTCGCCCTTGAAGACCGCCGCGCCGCCGGCCAGCGTCTCAAGGCCCCCGGAGACACAGCCGCCGCCGAAGCCCTCGCCGACATGGCCGGCGCCCCCGGCCTGAGCGCCGCGGAAGGGGAGCCCGGCTACGGGGAGTAAGCGCGGGGAAGGCCGGGGGCGTTGCTGCTGAAGCCGCAAAGCGGCTTCAGCTTGGGAGTTTTGCTGCGCAAAACTCCAGGGAGAAAGTACGGGGCGTTGCCGCTGAAAGCCTGCGGCTTTCAGCTTGGGAGTTTTCGCTTTGCGCAAACTCCGGGAGAAGGCCGGGGGCGTTGCTGCTGAAGCCGCTTGCGGCTTCAGCTTGGGAGAAAGTACGGGGCGTTGCGGGGTGTCCCCGCTGTGGGGGTAGCCCGGCACCTTGGGCCGGGCGTAGGGGGCTCGGCCCCCTTCTAACTCCTCACTTATCCCTCCGCCTATTCCTTGTCCGGCTTTTTGTGCTAGACTCCGGCGCAAGGAGTTTTTTATTGATGCAAACGATAGTTCTGGCTTATTCCGGCGGTTTGGATACGACGGCGATTATTCCCTGGTTGAAGGAAAATTATGAGTGCCAGGTGGCCGCTGTCTGTGTGGACGTGGGGCAGGAGGCGGATTGGGCCGCGGTTAAGCAGCGGGCGCTGGATACGGGGGCCAAGTCCTGTACCGTGGTCGACGCCCGGAAAGAGTATGTGGAAGGTTACGTGTGGCCGGCGCTCAAGGCCAACGCGCTGTATGAGGACAGGTATCTTTTGGGGACTTCCACCGCCCGGCCCCTGATCGCCAAGAAGCTGGTGGAGGCCGCCCGGAAGGAGAAGGCCAAGGCGGTGGCTCACGGGGCTACGGGGAAGGGGAACGATCAGGTCCGCTTTGATTTGGGAATCATGGCCTTTGCGCCGGATTTGGAGATCATAGCGCCCTGGCGAATCTGGAAGCTCAAGAGCAGGGACGATGAGATTCGTTACCTGCAGCGGCGGAAACTGCCCGTGCCCATGAAGAAGCGGGAGTCCTACAGCCGGGACGACAATCTCTGGCATATCTCCCACGAGGGGCTTGAGCTCGAAGACCCCGCCAACGAGCCGGACCTGAAGCGTATGCTGAAGATGACGGTGCCCCCCGAGAAGGCCCCCAACAAGCCGGAGTACGTGGAGATCGAATTTGCCGCGGGTATTCCCGTGGCGGTAAACGGCAAGAAGATGGACGGGGTAACGCTGATCCAGACCCTGAACCGGCTGGGCGGCGCTCACGGCGTGGGGATCGTGGACCTGGTGGAAAACCGGGTGGTGGGGATGAAGAGCCGGGGGGTCTACGAGACTCCCGGAGGCAGCATCCTGTACTACGCGCACCAGGAGCTGGAGCATATCTGCCTTGACCGGCAGACCTACGCCTTCAAGCAGCAGGTGGGCCAGAAGCTTGCCGAAGTGATCTACGGGGGGCTCTGGTTCACGCCCCTGCGGGAGGCCCTTTCCGCCTTTGTCGACTCTACCCAGAAGACGGTCAGCGGCACGGTGCGGGTCAAACTCTACAAGGGCAGCGTCAGTTCCGCCGGGGTGAATTCCCCCTACTCCCTCTACAATGCCAGCATAGCCAGTTTTACCACCGGGGAGCTTTACCACCACGCCGACGCCAAGGGCTTTATCCGGCTCTACGGGCTCCCCGTATTGGTGCGCGCCCTCATGGAGGGAGGCGTCAAGGCGGGCAATGCCAAGTAAGCCGGGAACCGCCGGAACGGCGGTTCTCTGGGCGGGGCGGCTTGCGGAAAGGCCCGAAGCCGAGGCTTTTGCCTTCCAGTCCTCCATCACGGTGGACCGGCGGCTTGCCCAGGAGGACATCCAGGGAAGCCGGGCCCACGTTGCCATGCTGGCGGAGCGGGGGATGATCCCCCCCGATACGGCGTCGGCGCTGGATGCGGAACTGGAGCGGCTCTCCGCCGAATTAGCCGCCGGGACCCTGGCCGTTGCGCCCGGCGCCGAAGATATTCACTCCTTCATCGAGGGCGTGCTCACCGAGCGGCTCGGCGCGGCGGGTAAAATGATCCACGCCGGGCGCAGCCGGAACGATCAGGTGGCGGTGGATCTCCGGCTCTACCTGAAAAAGGCCGGGGCGGAGCTGCGGGGGGAACTGGC
>JAISQV010000201.1 GCA_031273985.1 Spirochaetaceae bacterium
TGGCGGAGGGGCTTTGACGACAGCATTTCCCTCTGGCGGGCAAACGCCGAGGCGGCCTGGGCGGAGGTGTCCGGCCGCAGCGAGGCGGACTATCAGCGGCTCGATGCGGGCCGGGAGGAACTTGTCTCCCGCTGGCAGGAGGCGGAGGAGCGGTGGCGGCAGCTTTCCGGGGAACTTTCCGGGCTTCTGGACGGCATGGCGGAACGCCTCGCCGGGGTGGAGCGGCAGAATACCGGGACCGCCGAAGAACTGCGGCGCGCCATTGATGATAACGCCGCTTCCCTGCGCTCCGGCATTACGGAGACGGCGGCGGAACTGCGGGCCGCCCTGGAGGAAACGGACAGCCGCCTGCAAAGGAGCCTGGACGGGACCGCCGGCCGCCTGGAAGCCGCCATAGGGGAGACGGACAGCGGCCTGCAAGAGTCCCTGGACGGGACCCGGAGCCGTCTGGAAGCTGCCCTCGAAGAAACCGGACAGCGTCTGCGGAAAAGTATTGAGGACATGGCCCTTAAGACCGGGCAGAAGGCCCTGGAAGAATCGGACCGGCGCATAGAGGATTACCGGACGGCCCAGGCGCTGCAATTCAGGAATCTGGAGCAGGCGGCGGACGATGTGGCCCGGCTTGAAGGGGAATTGCGCCGGGTGATGGAGGAGACGGAGGACCGGGTCCGCCAGGACTTCGCCCTCTTTGAGTCCGCCGCCGCCGGGGAGCGCAGCGCCGCTCAGGCCGCTTTTGACGAGGCCGCCGAGGGACTGCGGGGCAAACTGGCGCAGATAGAACGGGACGTGGAGGCGCTCAAGTCCAGGGCTTACGAAAATGTCTCCGAAAAACTCAACCTCTTTGAAGAAGACTTTGCCGGCGATTTGGTAAGGCGGGGCGACGCCATTCAGGAGAAACTCGACGCGTGGCAGGAGGCCCAGGGCAGGATACTCCTGGAAACCGGGGAGGGGCTCAGCGCCCGGTGGCAGCAACTGGAACTTTCCCTCACCGAGGACATAAAAACCCGCCTTGCGGAGCAGCGGGACAGGATGGAGGCGGAACTGGAACGCCTCAAAACCGAGGCCGATGCCTTTGAAACGGGCATACGGGACCGGATGGCCCAGGGGGATGAGTCCCTCGAATCCTTCAAGGCGCAGATAACAGAGAATTTGGCCGGCGCCCGGTCTGCGGCGGACGCCCAGGTAAAGACCGAACTGGGCCGTTTTTCCCTTTCCATGGCGGAAAACCTCAAACACGCCCGGCGCGAACTGGAAGAGTGGCAGGAGGGCATATCCGCTCAGATCAAGGAAACAACCCAGGTCATGGAGGATCTGCGCCGCAAATCCCTGGAATTTTCCACCGACAGCGACGAGCGTCTCGCCTCGGTGCGCTCCTCCATCGCCGGCGTTAACCGGCAGATTCAGGAATTTGTCGATCAGACCGGCCTCTTCGATCAGGCGGAAAAACTTAAAACCGAGCTGGAGCGCCGCATAGAGGACCTCCGGGGCGATATGGACGGTCTGGATCAGCGGCGGGCCGAGGCGGCGGAACTGGAGAATCAGTTTACCCGGATAAAGCGGCTGGAGGATGAGGTCAATGCCAAAATGACGCGCTTCCTTTCCGAACAGCGCCGCATAGAACTCATGGAGGCGGACTTTAACCGGCTTCTCCAGACCTCCCAGGCGGTGGAGGAGAAACTGGGCGAAGTTTCCTCATCGGACGATCTGCTTCAGGCCATTCAGGTACAGCTCCGCAAGATCAACGACGCCCTTGCCGAGACGGAAGAAAAGTACAACCGGGTGGAAAAGAAGAATCAAACCCTGGAGACGATCAATCTGGGGGTGGACCGGAATTTCAAGGCCCTCAGGGAAACCGAAGGCAGCCTCAAGGCCCTGACGGCGGATCTGGGCAGCCTGCGGACGGAGCAGGAGCAGCTCCGGCAATCCCTGGAGGAACTCCGCTCCGGGAACGAGCAGGCCAGGGCTGCGGCGGAGCGCCTGAGCTTCATGGAGCAGGACCTCTCCACGATAGAGGAGCGGATCAAAGCCATGCAGGTAGCCCGTGAATGGATAGCCCAGGCGGAAACCAGAATGCAGAATCTGAACCACGATATGCAGGATCAGATCAAACTCATGGGCGAAATTACCCGCGAGGAGGGCGACGGCCCGCTTCGGGGCAGCAACCCCGAATCCATCGCCACCAGGGAAAATGTGCACAAACTCCACCGCCAGGGATGGAAGGACGAAGAAATAGCAAAAACCCTCCGGCTCAGCATAGGCGAGGTCAAACTCATCCTGGAAGTCCCCTCCCGAAGAGGCGGCTGATCCGGCGGAATACCGGGGTTAAAATTCTTCAAATGACGATTTCTCATAATTTGAAAGTAAATGCTGTTGTCCTGTCTGCTGAGACGGAGCTGTCCTCTGGGGCGGACTGTCCGCTGGGGGCGGACTTTGCAAAACACCTAAATTCAAGTATATTTATAGGGGTTGAAACATGGACAAAGAGCGGGTACTGAATGATCAAGGAACGGCTCAATCCTCTCAATGACTTTGCCTTTCAGAAGGCCCTGGGCGAAAAGGGCGATGAAGAACAACTTTTGGCCTTCCTGAACGCCGTTTTGAGGCGGACCGGGAAGGATTGCCTTGAATCGGTGGAAATCCTGGAAGGCAAAGACTTACCCGCCGAAATGATCCGGGGCAAAGCAAGCAAGTTGGATGTAGTGGCAAGACTTGCAGATAAGACCAAGGTTAATATTGAGGTCCAGCTTGAGAACCTGTATAACATGGAAAAGCGGAGCCTTGACTATTGGGCCGGTCAATACATCAAGGGGATAGAGAAGGGGCAGGATTACGTTGAATTGCCCCCGGTCATTGCAATAAACATTTTGGGTTTTGAGTATATTCCCCTGGATGATTTTCACACAAGTTTTCATATATACGAGGACCGCCATAAGGACTACCAGCTTACCGATGCCCTGGAGCTTCATTTTCTTGACATGATCAAGTTCCGGCGCTCGAAGGACAAGGACATCGTGAACGAGCCGCTGCATCGGTGGCTGGTATACTTTGACGATAAAAGCCCGCAAAATCTTGTCGAGGAGGTTATAAAAATGGACCCGGCGATACAAAAGGTACAAACAACCATGGAAACGATACAGAGGGACGAGGCGCTGTACCGCACCTACCTGAGTTACGAAAAGGCGGAACGGGACGAACTTAACCGGATAAATGGCGCAAAACGGGAGACGGATCAGAGAAGGACAAAGGAGATTGCAAAAAAAGCTTTGGCGGAAGGGGCTTCAGAAGAATTTGTCAGCAAAATTACCGGCTTAGATATGGATACCGTTAAGCGGCTCAAACCGGATATTAAAGGCTAAAAATGGACCCGGCGATACAAAAGGTACAAACAACCATGGAAATGATACAGAGGGACGAGGCGCTGTACCGCAACCTACCTGAGTTACGAAAAAGCGGAACGGGACGAGCTTAACCGGATAAATGGCGCAAGACGGGAAGGTAGAAGGGAAGGCATACAGGAAACGATAAGGGAGTTTGTCAAAAACCTTAAAAAAATGATGCTTCCTCCGGATCAGATAACCCAAGCTACCGGGCTTTCCCTTGAGGAAATCGAAAAACTGTGAGTAATGGAGACGATCACGGCATTTACGTTTCCCCCGAATTACAGAAAATGAAAAAAGCCACAAACTATATTCACGGACTCACTGAGGGCCCATCCCCCCTTCCCGCCCGGTTACTTGGGCCGTACCTCACTTGGGGGCGGAATCGTCTATCCCGAAAATCTGACCTATGGGGTTGTTCACCATCAGGGTAGGCTGGTGGGTTGCGTCCAGGGTGTCCCGCCAAAGCTTGCCTTCGGGGTCTACGTGGTTACGCCGGATCGCCACCTTCATGGGGAGGTGGACAAACTCGTTGTTGACAAGGCCGATGAGGCACTTCGTTTTTCCTGCCATGGCCGCGTGCGCCGCAGCATTGCCCAGCCGCTCGCAGTAGATCGAGTCGCCGGGGTCCGCCGGGGCAGACCGGATGATGTAACTCGGATCTATGTACTTGAGGTTGATTTCGATGTTCCGGGAATCAAAATATTCCTGAATCCGGTCCCGCAGGTAGGTCCCGGCGTCTGCTATCTTGGCGTTTCCCCCGGCATCGGTTTTCTTTTCCCGGACGAGCTGCTCCTGCAGTATGCCCTCGGCGGCCACCACTACGGCGTGTTTTGAAATATGTATCCGCTCCTCCAGGTGGCGGAGGAAGCCGTTGGGCCCGTTCAACTCGAAGGGCACCTCGGGGATCAGCACGAAATTTACCTCGTGGCTTGCCAGCGCCGTATGCGCGGCTATGAAGCCCGATTCCCGGCCCATTACCTTGACGAGGCCTATCCCGTTGATCTGCGAATGGGCCTCCATGTGGGCGCCGGTAACCGCCTCTACAGCCCTGGCCACGGCGGTATCGAAGCCGAAGGAGCGCTGTAGGTAGGAAAAGTCATTGTCCACAGTCTTGGGTATGCCCACCATGGCCACCTTGAGGTTCCGCTGCCCTATTTCCTCGGCAATATCCAGGGAGCCCCGCTGGGTGCCGTCGCCGCCTATGGTAAAAAGGATGTTGAGGTTAAGCCGCTCGATGGCGTCCACGATCCGGGTTACTTCCCTGCCGCCCCCCCGGGCCGTTCCCAGGAAGGTGCCGCCCAATTTGTGAATGTCGTCCACCACATCCGGGTCAAGCTCCCTCACGGTAAAATTATCCTCATCCCGCAGAAAGCCCATGTAGCCGTAGCGGATCCCGGAGATACGCCGCACCCCGTAACGGTACCAGAGGCAGCGCACCAGCGCCCGGATCACATCGTTGATCCCCGGACAAAGCCCGCCGCAGCTCACTATCCCCGCGTGAACGTGCTTAGGCATGAAATAGATCATCTCCCGGGGCCCCGCGCACTCGAAAACCTGACTCCGCTTCAGGCTCCTCTGCACGCCCAGGGAAACCCGCGGGTCCGGAAGCACAAATTCGTCATCGGACACATAATCGGCAATGAAATCGCCTTCAATCTTGGACATGGCGATAGGCGACTTGATGTTCCGCTTGCCCAGTTCTTCAATAGTAAAATCAGGATCGCTCATAATCCCCCCTTCTCGACACCTACAGTATAAACAGCCCCGCGCAAAATATCAATTTTGCGTCCTCCGATTCGGAATACGGGCGCATCCCCGGCGAAGAACCCGCTTGCGCGGGGAAGCCGCCGGGGACCGGGCTATACGGGGAAGAGCCCGCTCACCGGTTCGCGGGGGAGGCTGCGCTCCGGCCCCGGCGCAAGAACCCGCTTGCGCGGGGACCGCGCCGGGTCTGCCCTTCGGGCACCCCTCCTATCCCTTGCGCAGGCCCGCCTCCGGCGGGCAGACCTGGCGGCGCTTCGGGCCTACCGTTCAAACAGTTCGTGCAGGAAAAGCGCCGCCGCCTGGGCCACATTGAGGCTGTCCAGGTTCCCCGTGCCGGGGACCCGCACCAGGACCCGGCAAGCCTCCTGCACCTCCGCGGGCAGCCCCGTCTCTTCGTTTCCCAGCACCACGGCGACGCCGGGGTTTCCCCGGTTCAGCTTTTCCCCCTGGCTGCGGATGATTCCCGCCAGGTCCCGGAGGCGGAGCCGGGCCCGAACCTCCGCGCCTATGGTTACCACGCTTTTCGAAAGGGCCCTGAGAAAGGCGGCGGTGTCCTGCACCCGGCGGAAGGTAACGTACTCCATGCCCCCCTCGGCCACCCGGTACGTACCGGTGCTGAGCCGGGCCTCCTCATCCCCCCCGTTGATCACGATGAGGGGCGCGTCAAAAAACGCCGCCGAGCGGACTATGGCCCCCAGGTTGAGGTCGTTTCCCACGCTATGGAGGACAAGCCC
>JAISQV010000315.1 GCA_031273985.1 Spirochaetaceae bacterium
ATCGCCGTCATATTTGGAAAGAATGTTCCAGAAGTAGCGGCTCCTGATGATCCCCGCCTTTTCCAGACGCCGGCCCACGGAGAAGGAACTTTCCCCGTCCCGCACCTCGATATACACCGCCTCCTCACCCTCGAAGCGCAGGGTGTCCGTCCTGAAGAGTTCCCGCTGCACCGCCGGGGGCAGGGGCGGCGGGGAATTCCAGTAGAGGAGCAGCGCGGCGCCGCCCCCGGCGGCGATGAGCGCGAAGATCACCAGAGCGCCCAGAGCCCGGCAGAGGCGGATCAGCAGCCCCCTGGGGCCTCCCCCTTCACGCCGCCTATCCTTCCGCTTCACCGGAAGCCCCCTTCCCGCGTCAAGATGGGGTTCCGCCGCTGGGCTTCGAGGCGGGCCTCGATCTCCCGGCAACTGTGGAGGGTCCCTTTATCCATGCCGGGGCAGCGCTCCATCTCCTCCTCCCAGGCATTCCGGGAAACAAGATTCTGGGCCCAGAAGGGAAAGGTCCTGCACTGCAGGGGCCTCGAAGCGTAGACCGAGCAGCCCCCCTCCTGCCAGAACACGCAGTCATAGTTGGCCTTTTCCCGGAGCGAGAGCCTGAGCCCGTCCAGGGAGGGGACCCAGCGGCAATAGGCGGCCTGAAAGACTCCGGGGGCCAGGTTGAGCGCCGCGCACAGGGCCTGCATATCCTCCCGGGAGAGGAACACGTAGCCCGGTTCTACGCGGCAGCAGGAGGAACAGCGGGTACAGGAAAAACGCAGTCCCCGGTCGTAAAATGGAATTTTAGGCATGGGCAACGGGACAGTGTAGCGCAAGGGGCCGGGTTTTTGCAAGGAGTTATGAAGTGAGGAGGGGGCCGAGCCCCCTACGCTCCAGCCTCCTCGGGCCTGCGGCCCTGCGGGGTCTTCCGCTACCCCCGTGCGGGGGGGAGCACGAGGGGCAACCGCAGGTTGTCCACGCAGAAATTTGGCCTGCTCCGGCGCAGAAAAATTCCCCGTTTACCATAAGTACCCTCCGCCTTTAGGCGGAGGAGTGCGCCGCAGCCCCCCGCAACGCCCCCGGCCTTCCCAAGCTTTGCGGGTCAAGTTGAGCGCCCAGCCAGGGGGCGGCGTCCTGGGAGAACCAGGAGTGGGGGTAACGGAGTAGCCCGGAGCGGAGGGGCGAAGCCCCGGAGTGAGGACTACGGAGTTAGGGGGAGCAGCGGCAAAAAAGCCTGGCTCCTGGCGAATGAATTTTAGTACCGCCGGGAAAGGCGCTCCCCCTCTTACATTTTTCTAACTTGAGATTGAATCCTCATGTACTGAAAAAGAGCATCATGTCCGAAAATGGCTGGCGGGATTGCTCCGGCGGTGCTACAGTGAGCCCGAGGTAATGGTCATGGACAAAATTAAGCCCGTGGTTTTGGACCGCGGCGCCTGTTATGCCGCGCTTTCCGCCCACGACGCCCGTTTTGACGGGAAGTTTTTTGCCGGTGTTTCTTCCACGGGAATTTATTGCCGCCCTGTATGCCGGGTCAAGAGGCCCAAGGCGGAAAACTGTTCCTATTATCCCAGCGCGGCGGCGGCGGAAGCGGGCGGATACCGGCCCTGCCTGAAATGCCGCCCGGAACTTGCACCGGGCCTGTCTCCGGCGGACGCTGCGGCGCGGCTCGCCCGGAAGGCGGCGTTTATCATCAGCCATGACTGCCCGGAGGAAAACACCCTTGCGGAACTTGCGGGCCGGCTGGGAATCAGCGGCAGGCATTTGCGCCGCGTCTTTAACGCGGAATACGGGGTGTCCCCGGTCCGCTATGTGCAGACCTGCCGTCTGCTTTTGGCAAAAAACCTGCTCACCGATACGAATCTTTCCATAACGGAATCCGCCATGACCGCAGGTTTTGGCAGCCTGCGCAGGTTTAACGATCTTTTTAAGAAACAGTACCGCCTTACGCCGGGTGATATACGAAAGCAGGATAAACATTTTTCCGAAAAAGACAAGTCCGGTATTACCCTGTTCCCCGCTTATCGCCCCCCCTATGAATGGGATAAACTGATAAAGTTTTTTTCGGACCGGGCCCTTCCCGGAATCGAAGAAGTACGGGGCGGGGTATACCGCCGGACAGCGGCCCTGCAAAACAGGGACGGCCTTCACCGGGGCTGGATTTCCGTGATGAATGTACCCGCGAAAAATGCCCTCGCCGTAACCCTGTCAAGATCCCTCCTGCCTGTTTTGCCCAAAGTATTGGCCCGGATAAAGATCCTTTTTGATACCGATTGCAGCCCCCTGGAAATTTATGAAAAACTTTCGGGGATGAACAGGATACGGGCGGGTCTCTGTGCAGCAGGGACACGGCTGCCGGGATCTTTCGATCCCTTTGAAATGGCGGTCCGCGCTGTTCTGGGACAACAGATAACGGTAAAGGCCGCAGGGACCCTGGCG
This sequence comes from Spirochaetaceae bacterium, assembly GCA_031273985.1. Lineage (GTDB taxonomy): Bacteria > Spirochaetota > Spirochaetia > Treponematales > Breznakiellaceae > JAISQV01. Next base: position 2,413 of record JAISQV010000315.1, read on the forward strand.
GCGCGGTTTGTTGCCGCCTTCGGGGAAAAATTGACCAGCCCCTTTGACGATCTTTTTTATACCTTTCCAGGCCCCGAAACTATTTATCATCTTGAGGGCCCTGTTGAAAATCACCTGGGCCCCCTGGGGATAACCGGGGCGCGGGCCCGTTCCATTTATGCCCTCGCGGAAGCCCTGGTAAAGGGCCGAATTAGCCTGACACCGGAAGCGGACAGCGAAGCGGAAATGAAAAAACTTATGTCTTTGCCCGGATTCGGCCCCTGGACGGTAAACTATATAGGCATGCGCGCCCTGTCATGGCCGGACGCATTCCCCCATACCGACTATGGCATAAAAAAGGCCCTCGGCGGAAAACCCGCGGAAGAGATTTTGGCCCTGGCGGAACATTGGCGGCCCTGGCGGTCCTACGCCGCCGTTGATCTCTGGAATTCGCTTGAAGTTTTATAGGAGCTTACCATGATGTATACCTGCGCTATCAATACACCCCTGGGGATGATGACCGCCGCTGCCGAAAACGAAGCCCTTACCGGCCTCTGGTTCAGGGGGCAGCAATATTTTCCCAAACAAACAAATGAATGGATAAACAGGCCGGATTACCGGCTTTTTGAAAGCCTGCGAATCTGGCTTGCCGCTTATTTTACGGGGCAAAATCCCCCGCCAAGTTTCCCCCTTGATCCGCGGGGAACGGACTTTCAGCGATCCGTCTGGAACATTCTTTTGACCATTCCCTACGGAGGTCTTTCCACTTATGGTAAAATCGCCAAACAGATTGCGGCGAAAAAGGGCCTGCCTTCCATGTCCGCCCAGGCCGTAGGCGGCGCCGTCGGCCGTAACCCCATTTCCATAGTGATTCCCTGTCACCGGGTGGTAGGTTCTGACGGTACCCTTACCGGTTACGCGGGGGGCCTTGATAAAAAGAAGGCCCTGCTTGAACTTGAAACCCCTGCGTTATGAGCCTGTCCCGGTCAAAACTTGACTTTCCCTGTCTCCTTTCCTTCCTTCGTGCGCCTTCGTGTACCCTTTGCGTGCCTTGGTGTAACGCTTGCTCTTCAATCGTGCGTCTTGCTTTTACGAAAGGAAGACCTATAATCTGAATAATAAGACCGGGATTTCGATAAATACGACTGGAGCGCCCGGTTGCTGCGAAAGGGAACGTGGAGCGGGAGTATGAAAATCGTAACATTCTTTGCTGTTTCTTGTCTGTCGGTGATGCTGCTTCTTGCCGGCTGCGCCGGGGAGAACGAGGCCCTGTTGGTGTGGCTGGATAACGATGATTGGGCGGAACAGGTTATCGCCGCATTCAACGAAAGATACCCCGATATTTCCGTGGAATATCAAAATGTGGGTTCCGTGGACACCCGGGGGAAGGTTTCGCTGGACGGCCCGGCGGATATTGGGCCCGATGTCTTCATCATGCCCCACGACCACATAGGGCTCGCCATCCTGGACGGCATCGTGGAGCCCTTCCCCGCGGAGCTGCGGGAGCGCTACCGGGACCTGCTGCTGCCCGCGGCGCTGGGGACCTGTACGCTGGAGGGGGAACTCTACGCGGCGCCGGTTTCCACGGAGAATATAGCTTTTTTCTACAATAGGGATATTCTCGCCCGGGAGGGGGCCGAAGTGCCGGAGAGTTTTGAGGAGCTTAAGCGCTTTGCGGAGCGTTACAACAGGCCCCAGGAAAACCGCTGGGCCCTGCGCTGGACGGTGGATGATTCTTACACGAACTATTTCTTTCTCACCGCCTACGGGATGCAGCTCTTCGGGCCCGGCATGACGGATTTCAGGAATCCCGGTTGGGACAGTGAGGCTGCCCGGCGGGGGGTGGAATTCTACCGTTCCCTCAAGGCCTACTACGATGTGAAGGTTGCCGACGCGACCTACGACGCCACGGTGGGGGCCTTTCAGCGGGGGGAGGTTCCCTTCACGATTTCCGGCCCCTGGGCCATAGGGGACGCGCTGAAGAACGGGGTGAATTTCGGGGTTACGAAGCTCCCCACGATAGAGGGCCGGCAGCCCCGCTGTTTCAGCGGTAGTATTGTTGCCGCAGTCTCCAGTTACTCCAGGAAGATGGACGCGGCCTTTGCCTTTGCCGACTTTCTGGTGAGTCTTGAGGGGGAGCGTATCCTCTATGAAACTACGGGGAAGATGGCGGCCTGGCAGGATATAAGCGCCATTCCGGGGCTGCGGGACGATCCTTATTTGCGGGGGATTCAGGAGCAGGCGCCCTATGCGGACCCCATGCCGATCATTCCCGAAATGGCCCAGGCCTGGGACGCCCAGAAGGCGCTTTTTACTTTTACCTGGGACGGGCTGCTGAGCGTGGAACAGGCCCAGGCCAAGGCCATGGAAACCTACGACACGAATCTCTCGGTAGCCGGTAAACGGCGTTTTGAAGATAGACCCCGCTAGGCCCGGCGTTTTGAGGGGCGTTTTACGGGACAGGAGAATGGTATGAAGTATCTAACGGCGTTTTGTTCCGCCCTGGTCTGGGGAAGCGGGCAGTGCCTCAACCGGCAGAGGCTCAAGGGGCTTTTTTTCTTTGTGTTTCAGCTTATTTTTGCGGGCATAGAGCTCTGCACGGGAAGTTTCGCCGTTCTGACGGGGGCCGTTGCGGCCCACCCGCGTAATGCGGGCTTCTTTATCCGGGGTTTCTGGGGCCTCATTACCCTGGGGGAGATTCCCCGGGAAAGTTCCAAGACCCTGGTCTACGATCATTCCATCATGCTGATGCTGGCGGGGATCATAGCCCTCATGGCCTTTCTGCTTTTTTGCGTCATCTGGTTCTGGAATGTCCGGGACGCGTACAGGACCCGCCGGGACCTGGACGCCGGGGGCAGGGCGCTTTCCAGCGCCGGGTATTTCCGGGCCCTGTGGAGCAGTTCCTTTGAGTACATCGTCATAACGCCGGGGATGCTCCTCATTATTTTTATTTCGATTGTGCCCATTGTGTTCGCCATCCTCGTGGCCTTCACCAACTACAACATGAATTTTATTCCTCCCCGGCGGCTGGTGGAGTGGACGGGTTTTGAGACTTTTGCCAGCATCGTCAAGATACGGATCTGGGGCGGCACCTTTGTGAAGATCTTCATCTGGACGGTGTGCTGGGCCTTTCTGGCAACTTTTTCGTCCTACGCCTTCGGTTTTCTGCAGGCCCTCCTGATACGGGCCAAGGCGGTAAAGTTCCCCAAGGTCTGGCGCAGCATCTTCATCCTGCCCTGGGCGGTGCCGGGCATCGTGTCCATGATGGTGTTCAGGACTATGCTGAACCAGGAGGGGGCCCTCAACCAGATTTTGCTTAAATGGGGGATCATCAGTTCCGCCATACCCTTTCTGTCCGATGTGTTCTGGGCCCGGCTCTCCCTGGTGCTGGTCAATGTGTGGCTGGGCTTCCCCTATTTCATGGCCCTTATTTCGGGGGTCCTGATCACGATACCCCAGGAGCAGTACGAGGCGGCGGAGATTGACGGGGCCAACGCGTTCCAGCGCTTCCGGGTGATCACCTTTCCTGCCATCATCGCCTCCACCTCCGCCCAGATACTGATGAGCGTTACTTTTAATTTTAACAACTTTAACATGATTTACTTTCTTACCGGCGGCGGGCCGCCCAACCCCGGCTACCAGATGGCCGGGTCCACGGATATTTTGATTTCCTGGATATTCAAGCTTACCCTGGATCAGCGGATGTACAACTATGCCTCCGCCCTTTCCATTCTGATCTTTGTCGTTATCGCCAGTGTTTCAACCTGGAACCTGCTGCGGACCAGGGCCTTCAAGGAGGATTAGGGTTATGAAAGCCTACAAAGTCAAGCGTATCGTCTCCGCGGTGCTGATCCACCTTGAACTTATCGTTGTGGCGGTTATTGTGCTCTACCCCCTGCTCTGGGTGCTGGGCTCGTCGATTAACCCCGTCAACGGAATCAACCGGGCCGCCATGATCCCGCAGAATCCCACCCTGGATAACTACATCAGGCTCTTCCAGAAGACAAGGTTTCTCACTTGGTACGGGAATACCTTCTATGTGGCGGTGCTGACCACGATCTTTTCCATGCTGCTCCACACGATGACGGCCTTTAGTTTTGCCCGTTTCAAATTCCGGGGGCGCAACGCGGGGCTGCTCTTTGTGATGATCCTCCAGATGTTTCCGAGCTTCCTGGGGCTCACGGCGCTCTACATGGTGGCCCTGAATTTCAGGATGCTCAACAACCTCAATATGCTGGTGATCATCTATGTCGCCGGGGGGATTCCGGGGAACATCTGGCTTGTGCGGGGCTATATGCTCAACATTCCCAAATCCCTGGACGAGGCGGCCTTCATAGACGGGGCCTCCAAGGTGCAGTTGTTTTTCAAGATCATCCTGCCCCTCTCCATGCCCATCGTGTTTTTCATAGCCGTAACGGCCTTCATGGGGCCCTGGATGGACTATATGCTGCCCCGCTACCTCATCAACCGGGACGGCCGGCGGACTCTGGCCATAGGCCTCTTCGATCTGGTAACCCGGAACAACAGTGATTTTACCGCCTTCTGCGCGGGCTGCGTACTCGTCGCCGTGCCCATTACCATTATGTATATGGTGTTCCAGCGCTTCCTGCTGGAGGGGCTCACCGCCGGGGCGAACAAGGGAGAATGAGCCGGGGGAGCCATGAAACGGTACTTTGAGGCGGTAACCCTGGGGGCCTTTACGCTCAGGGACCGGACACGGACGGCGCGGTTCATGGGCCTGATCCGGGATATGCCCTTCCCCGCGGGGGCGCTCCAGTTTTTGTTTATTGCCGCGGCGCTGAACTTCCCCGTGATGCTGGCCCTGGCGCGGCTCAGCCCCTACGAGCTGTTCAACCGGCTCTACGGCGGGAACATTCCGGCTTCCCTTCCGGAAGAAGCCGCCGTCCTTTTCAGCGGCGGGGCAGGGGAGGGTCTCATCGGGGACTTCAATCTTTTTATGCTGCAAAACGGTTACGGGAGGAGGATACTTCTCCCGCTCCTGGGCATGGCCTTTGCCCTGGTGGTGCTGCTGCAGGCGGTGTTTTTCCTGTCCGCCGGCTTCTGCCTGGGCTTGAAACGCATGGTTTCCGTGCAGATTCCCTTTGGGGAGCGCGCCGCCTTTTTGCTTTTTCTCTCGACCCTGCCGGCGGGGCTCTGCCTGCTTCTGGGCCTGGTCCTGCCCACGGTTCACCTTATCGTGTTTTTTTTGTCCGTTATCATGCTCGGATTCTACCGGAACGGCGTTGCCGTTGCGGCGGTACTGGAGGCCGGAGGCGCGGATCCCCCGGCGGAACCCAGGAGTTTGCTGCGCGGGGGAGGCTGAACGGCGGGGTATCGCCGGGTAACAAGGAGGTCATCATGCCCCAGTGGTTAAAGGATGCGGTTTTTTATGAGATCTATCCCCAATCATTCTACGATGCCAACGGGGACGGCATAGGCGATTTTGAGGGGATCATGCGGAAGCTGGACTACATACGGGACCTGGGCTGCAACGCCCTCTGGATAAACCCCTGCTTCGATTCGCCCTTCAAGGACGCGGGCTACGATGTGCGGGATTACAAAAAGACCGCCCCCCGCTACGGGAGCAACGACGACCTCTGCCGCCTCTTCGCGGAGGCCCACCGGCGGCGTATGCGGGTCCTTCTGGACCTGGTGCCGGGCCACACCTCGGAGGAACACCTCTGGTTCAGGGAAAGCAGGAAGGCCGAAAAGAACGAATATTCCCACAGGTATATCTGGAGTGATAGCTGGATAGCCTGGGGGCTTGAGGGGCTGCGTTTCATTGCCGGAGAATCGGAGCGGAACGGGGTTTATATCATCAACTTTTTCAAGAGTCAGCCCGCCCTGAACTACGGCTTTCTAAGGCCCCGGGAGCCCTGGCAGCTCCCCGCGGATCATGCGGAGAGCATCGCTACCAGGGAAGCCCTCAAGGACATCATGCGCTTCTGGCTCGATGCGGGCTGCGACGGTTTCCGGGTGGACATGGCGGATTCCCTCGTGAAATTCGATGACGAGGAAAAGAGCGGGACCCAGGCGGTGTGGCGGAATATCCGCGCCATGCTGGACTCCGACTATCCCGAAGCCGCCCTGGTCTCCGAGTGGGGCAATCCCTTCCAGGCCCTGGCTGCGGGGTTTCACATGGATTTTCTTCTGGATCATGATCATTCCGGCTACCGCAGCCTGGTGCGGGATTTTGGCTACGGTCCCGATAATCTCCCCCTGGGGGAGAACAATAGTTTTTTCAAGAGCGGCGGCAGGGGTGATATTACCCGGTTCCTCGATCAGTACCTGCCCTGGTACGAGGCCGCAAAGGGAAAGGGATACATCAGCCTCATAACGGGAAACCACGATACGCCCCGGATCAGCGCCGGTCTCGATGAGCGGGAGCTGGCCCTGGCCTACGCGCTCTTTCTTAGCTTTCCGGGGGTGCCTTTCATCTATTACGGCGATGAGATTGGGATGCGTTACCTGCCCGGCCTCCCCAGCAAGGAGGGCGGTTACACCAGGACGGGTTCCAGAACGCCCATGCAGTGGAATGAAGATTCCGGCGGCACGGCGAACAAGGGCTTTTCAGCCGCCGCGCCGGAGAGCCTTTACCTCCCCGTGGATCCCCTGCCGGGGGCGCCCACGGTGGAGGCCCAGAAGGACGACCCCGCGTCGCTCCTCAATACGGTGCGCTCCCTTCTGGCCCTGCGCCACGGGGAGCCGGACCTGCAGGCGGAGCCCAATCTGGAAATACTCTACGCGGAAAAGGAAAAGCTTCCCTTCGTCTACCGGCGGGGGGCCTTCGTGCTGGCCCTGAATCCCGGCGCCGCCCCGGCGCGGGCTCCCGTCTCCGTGGCGGGGGCCCGGCTGGTCTTCAGCATAGGCGGGGCGGCCCTGGAGGGGGGGGTATGCGCCCTGGAAGCGCGGAGCTTCGGTGTCTGGAAAACCGGAACATGATCCCCTTCCCGCGGGGTAAGGCCCGCCGCGGGATACTCTTCCCGGCGGCGCTCCTCGGGGCGATTCTGCTCCTCTCCTGCGGCGGGGGGCGGCGTCTGGTTCTTCACTACTACCGCTACGGCGGCGATTACGAGGGCTGGAATGTCTGGGCCTGGCCCGCCGGCGGAACGGGAGAATCCTTTGGCTTCGGCCCCCCGGATGCCGGGGGCTTCGTTACGGCGCTGATACCGGCGAAGGGGGAGCTGGGCGTGATAGTACGGAGAAGCGCGGGGGGGAATGAATGGGCGGAGAAGGACGGAGACACGGACCGTTTCGTGTCCGGGGGGGAGGTGTGGCTGGTGCAGAACGACCCGGAGGTCTATACGGAAAAGCCCGATACTAACGAAGCGCCCATACTCTTTGCGGCGGCGGACAGCCCGGAGCTGGTTACCGCGTATCTTGCGCGGAAACCAGCCGGCTACGGAACCTTTGCCGTTTATTCCGGCGAAAGGCGGCTTGCCGGCAGCTCCCGCCGGGGGGAGGAGGATCACCTGCTCCTTGTTGAATTGACGGAGCGCATCACCGATGTTTCCGCGGCCCTAACCCTGCGCGACGAGAGCGGCGTCTTTTCGCCCCGCGCTGTGGTCATGCGGAATATTCTCGACGCCTATTACTACGGAGGGGACGATCTCGGCCTTACCTGGACCGAAAGCGGAAGCGTTTTCCGGGTCTGGGCGCCCACGGCGCTTTCCCTCCAGGTGGCCCTCTACGATGAACCGCTGGACGGGGACGACGCCGCCCCGGCGGCACTCCGCCCCATGACCAGGGGGGAGGCGGGCCTCTGGTCCGCCTCCCTTCCGGGGAATCTTGAGGGGAAGTTCTACCTCTACCGGGCGGAGTTCAGCGGCGGAAGGGTCAACTGGGCGGCGGACCCCTACGCCCGCGCTGTAAGCGCCAACGGCCGGCGCACGGCCATTGTGAACCTGGCCGCCGCAAAGCCCCCGCGCTGGAGGCCCGAATGGAAGCCGCCCCTGGCTTCGGTGGAGGATACGGTCATCTACGAGGTTCATGTCCGCGATTTTTCCATAGACCCGGATTCGGGGATGAAGAACCGGGGGAAATTTCTGGCCTTTACCGAGAGAGGTACGAGAAACGCGGCGGGCCATCCCACGGGGCTGGATCACCTGACCGCCCTGGGCATTACCCATGTACACCTGCTGCCGAGTTTTGATTTTGCCTCGGTGGACGAACTGGCCCCGGAGGACAAGGCCCCGGGGAAGGGGCTCTACAACTGGGGCTACGATCCGCAAAACTACAATGTGCCCGAGGGCTCCTACTCGACGGATCCCCGGAATCCCCGCTCCCGGATCATAGAATTCAAGGCCCTCGTGCAGGCCCTGCACGACGCGGGAATACGGGTGGTGATGGACGTGGTCTACAACCACACCTACGAAACCGCCTCCTTCCCCTTCGAGCTCCTCGTGCCGGGCTACTTCTACCGGACCACGGAACGGGGGGCCCTTTCCAACGGCTCAGGCTGCGGCAACGAAGTCGCGTCGGAGCGGCCCATGGTGCGGAAGTTCATCGTCGATTCCTGCCTCTACTGGGCGCGGGAGTACAATGTGGACGGATTCCGCTTCGATCTTATGGCGCTCATCGACAGGGCAACCATGGGGGAGCTTACGGAAAGGGTGCGGAGGCAGAGCGGCGAAACCATGATCATCTACGGGGAGCCCTGGGGCGCCGGGCCCTCGGCCCTTCCCGATGAGGAGCAGACCGGCATGGGGGCCCAGCGGGGGATGGGCATAGCCGTGTTCAACGACCGTTTCCGGACGGCCCTCAAGGGCGGAAGCGACGACGCCAGCCGGGGTTTCGCCACGGGGGAGCCCGGACTGGAGGAAGGAATCCTTCAGGGGCTGCGGGGCTCCGTGGATACCTTCACGGACCGGCCGGGGGAGAGCGTCAACTATGTTACCGCCCACGACAACCTTAACCTCTGGGACAAGATGGCCCTGTCCCTGGGGGCGGGGGACCTTGAGCGGGACCCTTACGGCCTGATCCGTCCGGGGGAGCCCCTCCTCGACAACGGAGCGGTGCGGTCCTGCCTCCTGGCCAACGGCATCATCCTCACCTCCCAGGGCATACCCTTTTTCCAGGCCGGGGACGAGATGCTCCGCAGCAAGCGGGGCGACCCCAACAGTTACGCCAGCGGGGACGGCGTGAACCGCATGCTCTGGGAAAACGCCTCCCGCTACCGGGAGGTCTTTGACTACTACGCGGGGCTCATAGCCCTGAGGAGGGCCCATCCCGCCTTTACCCTGAAGCGCCGGGAAGACCTGGAACAAATCCGGATCCTTCACGCTGAGAACCTGCTCGTGGGCTTTACCATTGAAGGCCGCGCCGGGGGCGACGCCTGGGGGAGAATCTGCGTGTGGTACAACGGAGCGGGCGAGGCCCGCGAGGCGGCGCTGCCCCCGGGCCGCTGGTATCAGGTGGTGAACGGAAGGCGCGCCGGAACCGAGACCCTGGCGGAAATAAGTTCCGGCAGCATTACCCTGGAGCCGCGCTCCGTGGCGGTGCTCCACGACTAGGCGGGGCGCGGCGCGGCCCCCCCTTACAGAGTCTCCCCCGCCTTCCTGCCCTGGGCCAGGGCCCTTGCCGCGGCACGGAGGGCTTCCTTCTTGTAATCGTTGTTCCAGCGGTTGATGCCGATATAATCAAAGATCACCGCGCCCGTGTGGCGGCAAAAACGGTCCATCTGCTCAAGACAGCTCAGGAGGCCGTTGCCGGAGCCTCCGGGAGACGCTACCAGCAGCACCTGCTTCCCGGCAAGGGCCGAAGGGTCCCCGCCGCCGCCGAATTGCCTGCTCGCCTCGCAGCGCCTAAGGCGGTCAAAAAAGTTTTTCAGGGCCTCCGCCATCTCAGCCCAGTAAACCGGCGTGATAAAACAGTAGGCGTCCGCGGCCTTCACCTTTTCCTGCGCGGCGCTGAAACCGTCATTGCCAAAGGCGCAGCGATGCTGTTCCCGGCATATCCCCCAGCCGTCGCCGCATACATGACAGCGATCCAGCTTCTCCAGGGTAAGAACCTCGCAGTCCGCGCCCCCCTCCGCAAAGCCCCGGATAAGTTCCTCCTCCGCCCCGTGACAGAGCCCGTCCTTCTTCGGATTCCCCGAAATGATCAAAAACTTCATACCTCTCCTCCTCAGCTCGCTGAAAATCAAGTAATACGATCGGGCTACTATAGGGTGCAACATGACGGGCGTCCAGCCCTGCGGCGAAGGCAGAAGTTAGAAGGGAGGAGAGAATAAGAGGGGGGCCGAGCCCCCTACGCTCCAAAGGTTTTGGCTGCGCCAAAACGCTTTTCCGCTACCCCCGTGCGGGGGCACCCCGCAACGCCCCGTGATTCCTCGCTGGAGTTTGCGGAACCGCCATAGGCGGTGAAGCAAACTCCCAAGCTGAAGCCGCAAGCGGCTTCAGCAGCAACGCCCCC
>JAISQV010000322.1 GCA_031273985.1 Spirochaetaceae bacterium
CTCAGGGCGCGAAACCCGCTTCCACGGGGATACGCACAAGATTCACACAGTGGCCCGGAGCATAGCGGGTCTTGAAGCGGGCAAAGGAAGTTTCCTCGGCGCTCTCAAAAACAACCACCCTGAAACGGCCGTACTCGTCAAAGTAGGGAAACAGCACCGCAATATGAAAGTGCTGCCGCATACGCGGGGCGGGGTCCATCTCCTGATTTATCGAAGCCAGGTAGACCTGTCCGGGCTCGTCTATGGACAGGCTGTAGAGCAGGGCCTCAAGCCCCTCCACCCCAAAACCCGCGTTAAGGAGAAAGCCCGGAAAGGATCGTTCCCCGGTCCGGACGCCCCGGCTGTTCCGGACTATCATGGAACTGAAGGGGGCCCTGCGGACCTCAAACTCTTCCACCTTTCCCAGCGCGGGGGAACGAAGCGTGCTGTTTGCCCGGAGCGCGAGATTCCTCGTCCAGTCCAGGCCAAAGAAGGGATCCCGCAGCTCCTCGTAGGCATCGGTAAAGCCGGAGCCCCGTTCCGCCGGGGGCGCCTTCAGGGGCTCAATGGGCAGCAACTCCCCGGTGAGGGGCCGGAGGAGGCCGTCGACAAACCACTTGGCAAAGCCCGAACAGTTGAGCCCCCCCGCCCCCGGCTGCGGGCTCAGGTCCTTGATGAACACATAACGCCCCGCATCATCGATGGCGCCGTCATCCCGGAAGCGCAGCTCCGGCAGCCGGGCCCGCACCGCCTGAACGAGGGCCCGCAGATCCCGGTAACGGTCAAAGTCCGGTTCAAAGTAGCGCCGCGGAAAGGCGCCCCCCGCGGCCCGGTACACTTCCTCCACGGGGACCTGCAGAATCCGCTCAAATTCCAGGGGGATGGGCCGGGACTGGACGAGGTAGGCGTCGTAGGCCACCACATCGAGGAGGCTCTTGCCGTCCCCCTTGGGCCTAATCTGGACATAGGTATTGGAATCGCTGCGGGGAAATATACGCAGGCGGAGATAGGCGCCGTCGCTCCTCCTCCGGGTCAGGGCAAAGGAACCCTGGGCCCAACCGGGAAAGTCCCCGCTCCGGTTGAATTCCCGCGCCAGGAGCACGGAAAATTCCCCCTGCCCCTCTTCCACACGCACCTCGACACGGCTGCCCCCGGGAAGCGTATGCAGCGAGGGCCGGGCCGCCAGCACCCGGGCCGGGGCCTCCTGAAACAGGGTGGTAATAAGGGAGCGGCGCAGGGCCGAATCGTCCTCAATACGGACGGTGGGAATATCCAGCGCAAAAAGGAGCGGGGAAAAGAAGAGCCACAAACCGGCAAGGGCCGGGCGGAAAATGCGCATAAGGGACATAGTCTCTTTCATTATCGGACTTTTTGATATAGTCTTCAGATAGACTTGGGGAAGCGCCCGGGAAGGCGGCTTCCGGGCCCGTACAGGAGGATTGGATCGATGAAACTCTACAGCCGGGGACAGGTTATTTTTTTCTCCCTTTTAAGCGGCCTCCTGGTGGTCCTTTTTGCCCTGGGGGCGGGCCTTTTACCGCTCAAAAGGTCCGCGAGTCCGGGAACAAGCGGAACTGCCGCCGCCGAAAAGACGGACCCCCTGGCCGCCCTCAGCCTCCTCGAAACCTACCCCTCGAACCTTTCGCTCAATACCACGGAACTGGCGCCCTTCACCCAGGACGAGCGGGAGAACATCGCCGTCTATGAACAATTCAACGAGGCGGTGGTGAATATCACCACGGAAACGGTGGGGATAAACTGGTTCCTGGAGCCCGTCCCCCAGGAAGGAGGCTCCGGCTCCGGGTCCATCATCGGCACCCAGGGCTACGTGCTCACCAACAACCACGTCATAGAGAACGCGTACAAGGTGTACATCAACCTTGCCAACGGGACCCAGATCGAGGGGACCGTGGTAGGCACGGACCCGGAAAACGATCTGGCCGTGCTTCGTTTCGCGCCCCCGGAGGACCTGCAGCTTAGAACCATACCCTTTGGCGACTCATCGGGCCTCCGGGTGGGCCAAAAAGTCCTGGCCATAGGAAACCCCTTCGCCCTGGAACGGACCCTGACGGTGGGCATCGTTTCCGGGCTGGGACGGCCCATACAGACATCCCGGCAGAACATCATTCGGGACATGATCCAAACCGACGCCTCCATCAACCCCGGCAACTCCGGCGGCCCCCTCCTGGACGCCCAGGGCAGGATGATAGGGATCAATACCATGATCTACTCCCCCTCCGGGGGCTCCGTGGGGATAGGCTTCGCCGTTCCGGTCAACACCGCCAAACGGGTAGTGGCGGAACTCATCGAATTCGGCAGGGTGCGCCGGGGCTGGATAGACGCATCCATGGTCCAGCTCTTCCCCGCCCTGGTACGTTACGCCAAACTGCCGGTCAGCACGGGCCTCCTCGTCTCCCGCACCAAACGCAGCGGCTTTGCCGAGCAGGCGGGGCTTCGCCAGGGTTCGGAGCCGGTGCGCTACGGTTCCAGCGTCATCTACCTGGGGGGCGACATCATCACCAGAGTCGACGGAATGCCGGTAAACCGCCTGGCGGACCTCTACTCCGCCCTGGAAGACAACAAGCCCGGCGAGCGCATAGCGGTAGAAGTCCTGCGCGGCGGCCGCACGATACAACTCGAAGTAACCCTGGCCGACCGGGAAGAGACGCTGGCCCCCTAAACGATACATAAAATCGTTTAGCAGGAGGAGGGGGCCGAGCCCCCTGCGCTCCAGCCTCCTCGGGCCTGCGGCCCTGCGGGGGCTTCCGCTACCCCCAATGCGGGGGGCCAGCCCCCCGCAACGCCCCCCGAAGAATCCGCTCATACGGGGAAGCTTCAGATCAAGGTAGTTCATCCCCGTACATATCATCCATCTCCCTGGTAGGTTCCCGAATCGAGTTTCCCGGCCTTGCGGTAGCTGTACCAGGAAGTTTCGGTAAAAATGAGGTGATCCAGGAGCTTGATGCCCAGAACATCTCCCGCTTTTTGCAGGGCCCTGGTAACGGCATCGTCCTCCCGGGAGGGCTCCGCCACGCCGGACGGGTGGTTGTGGGCGCAGACGATGGCGCAGCTCCGGTCCGCTACAGGGTCGGCGAAGACTTCGCGGGGGTGCACGATGGTGCGGTTGACAAGCCCCACGGTGACTACGCGCACGGCGATGACTTCGTGGGCGCCGTTGAGGGTTACGCTGATGAAGCGTTCCTGTTTGCGGTCCGCATAGTGGCGTATCAGGTTGAATATATCCGTGGGGGACCGTATTTTTTTACCCGTGACGGCCCAGCGCCGCCGCCCGAATTCCAGCACCGCAGCGATGACGGCGGCCTTGGTCTTGCCCACCCCGGTAAGGCGCATCAGGTCCTTCATGCCGGGGATTTCCGCCCTGCGCTCCAGCAGGTTCAGTAGTTCCGCCGCAAGGAGGGATACATTTTTGCCCCGGCTCCCCGTTCTGAGCAGGATGCTCAGGATTTCCTGGTCGGAAAGCGCCTCAGGCCCGTAGCGGAAAAGCCGCTCCCTGGGCCGCTCCGCCTCGGGAAGCGCAGCCGGCGTTGTCTCCGCAAAGTCCAGATACTCCGACTTGTCATAGACTTCCCCCGCCCCGCCGATGGCGTCTTCGAGATCTTCACCATTTTTATTGTTTTTATCCGACATATTAATTTCCTCGCCCAAAAATCGGGGCGCCGCATGAAAGCCCATTCGCAGCGCTGCGGCTTCCCCCTTATTATTAGGGGTTTGACTCGCCTTTTTGCTTTAATCGCCGCAAAAAATTTTATGAAATCATGCCTTTAACCGATGTTTTTGATATGCGTAACCCCGTTTCCCTTTTCAGCCTCCTTGTTCTGTGGTGTCTTCTCCTGGCCTGCGCCGGCGCCGCCAAGGCCCGGCCTCCCGCGCTCCCGGAGATTCCCGCACCGCCGGAAGAGCTTCTGGGAAGCGGCGTCATCCCCGCTAAGGATCTGGGGGCCTTCCTTCTGGAAATAAACCCGGAGGCGGAAAAAGGCTTTGTGGAGGAGCTGGCGGCTTACTATGTGGAGGAGGCCGCTCTGGAGGGGATCAACCACGAGGTGGCCTTCGCCCAGATGTGTCTGGAAACGGGTTTCCTCCGTTTCGGCGGTCTCGTAACGCCGGAGATGAACAATTTCTGCGGTTTGGGCGCCCTGGGCCCGGAACGGCCTGGGGAACGCTTTGAAAGCCCCAAAATCGGGGTCCGGGCCCATATTCAACATCTCAAGGCCTACGCCACCGAGTCGCCCCTGGAACAGGCCCTGGTGGACCCCCGCTACCGCTATGTCCGCAAAGGCGCCGCCCCCACCCTGGACGGCCTCACGGGTACCTGGGCAACGGACCCGGCCTACGCGGCCAAAATCCGGGGCATCCTTGAACGGCTCTTTGTCTTTTACTACGGGAAGCGTCCCGCCGCTTGACATTTTTCGCCGTTTTTTAGATAATGTGAAAACTATCCCCTGTAGCTCAGTTGGCAGAGCAAGTGGCTGTTAACCACTGGGTCCGTGGTTCGAGCCCGCGCGGGGGAGTTTAGCCGTCCGAAAGGACGGCTTCTTTTTTGAGGGAATAATGGCGGGCTCGAACCGTAGGCCGCGCCGGCCGGAGGGAGGAAGAGCGCCCACGGATGGGCGCGGCAGCGGGCGCAGGCGGCCCGAGGCAGGACGCCGGGGGCCGGAGGGCGAGCCCGCGAGGGGGCCCCCTCACGCCTCTACCACCCCGTCCCGTACCCGGTAAACCAGCGTGCCCTCCCGCCGGTTTTGGCCCTATGTCTGGTCCCGGGCGGCCTGCGTCATGACCTCCCGAAGTACCGCATTTATCCGGCTTTGATACCCCTTTCCGTAAGCCTTGAACCAAGCCAACACATCGGCATCAAGACGTATCTGGACAGCCTTTTTAACCGGCTTAAAATATTCCGGATGCCGGGGGCGCAGTTTTCTCAGTTCTTCCCCGGTCATTACCGGGCAATCCGAAAAATCGGTGTTTTTAAATGCCTTTATCTCGGCGATCCGCTCAGGGGATAACGTTTTTTCGCCATTCATAGTATATCTTCTCCTCTATCGGTTCAGCGGGCCGGATCGAAATAATTCTTGTCCGCCCGCTCATCGGTTCCGTATACGACAGATACAGAATGATAAAATCCTGCAATTCCGCTAAACCTTTATAGCGGATTTCCTCTTGATCTGAATGAGTGTCATCGTAGAATTCAAGAAGATAAGGATCGTCAAAGGCCGGGAGAATTTCATCAAAAGAAAGCCCGTGAAGCTTTTTGTTGATCCTGCTTTTATCCTCATCCCACTCGAATCGCCCATTCTTGCTGACTACTGTTTTACCCATTCGGTACTCTACAATAATGTATATACAAAACAACAAAAAATCAAGCTTTTACTTCTCAGTCCCTTTCACGGCAAACCCATTGAAGGGAAGAAGAGCACTCACAGATGCCCCGTCAGCAGGCGCAGACCCGGAATATCCGTGGCCCCCTCTCCCCGCGCAAGCGGGTCCTTGGGGACATCAGGGCTCCTCAAAATCCCGCTTCCTTCTTCGCCTTTCTCTTTCTTCCTTCGTGCGCCTTCGTGGTTAATATTCTCTCCCCCTCACGCCTCTATCACCCCGTCCTGTACCCGGTAAACCAGCGTGCCCTCCCGCCGGTAGCGCTCGTAGGGCTCCTCCGGGAGGAAGGTATAGAAGGCCTGATCGTATTCAGGCATGGCGGCCAAAAATTTCCGGCGCTTCTCCGGGTCCAGTTCCAGCAGGGCGTCGTCCAGAAGCAGCACCGGGCTCCTCCCGGTCATGCGGGAAAACCTGCCCGCCTGGGCCGTCCGCAAAAGCAGGGCCAGGAGCCGCCGCTGCCCCGTGGAGGCCCGGCCTGAAAATTCCGCATCCTTCCGCATAAAAAGGTAGCGGTCCCGGTGGGGGCCCGAAAGGGTTAGCTTCATCATCCGTTCCTGATCCCGCCTCGAGGCAAGATACGCCGCCACCTCCCCGGAATTCGCGCCCCGCCAGGAAGGCGCGTAACGCACCGCTATACCCGCTATGCCGGATACTTCCTCGTAAAGGGCCCCAAAAAAGGCGGAAAACTGCCGGGCTGCTTCCTCCCGCTTGGACATCAGGGCCAGGCCGTATTCGATCAACTGAGCGTCCAGAGAATCCAGCACCGCCCCGCCGGAATCCTCCTGCCTGAGCAGAGCGTTCCTCATCTTCAAGACCTTGCGGTAACGGCGCAGATCCTCGAGGTAAACAGAATCGTAAAGGCTCTGGGTTTGGTCAAAGAAACGGCGGCGCGTCTCCGGCGGGCCGGAAACAAACTCCATATCCTCATGGCAAAAGACAATACAGGGAATTACTTGCAAAAGCTCCTTCCGGTCTTCCAGCGCCTTGCCGTCAAGCTCTATGGACTTCCTGCCCCGGTCTATCTTTACCTGGATCGACGAATGAACCGGGCCGCCCAGCCTTGCCCGGACCGCGCAGGACGATTCCCCGCTCCGGATCAGGTCTTCGTCCCGGTTGCCGCGGAAAGAGGAGCCGTAGGCGCTGAAATAGAGGGCCTCAAGAAAATTGGTCTTCCCCTGGCCGTTTTCGCCCACCAGAAAGACATCCCTGCTTTGGGTGTCCACTTCCCGGTCGGCCAAATTCCTGAAAGCGCCGGTTCTAAGCGCGGTAAATGTCACGCCGCGGGGCCCCGCCGGAAAAGCCGCCCGGCCTAATCAACCTGCATGGGCATAACGATATGGAAAAAATTCTTCTCCGGCACGGGCTTTATGGTTATGGCCTTGGCGGGGTCGGAAAAATGCACGCTCACCTCATCCTCAGCCATGGCCTTGAAGGGCTCCTCCAGATAGCGGTAATTCAGGGCTATGGAAACCTCGTCCCCCTCATAGACGCAGGGTATCTCCTCGTCCAGCGTACCCAGATCGTTTTCCTCGGAGGACAACTTTACCCCCGCGGAACTTACCCCCAGATAAACGCGCCCGGACTTCCGCTCCACCATATCGGAAACCCGCTTCAGGGCGTCGAGCACGTCAAGGCGGCTCATCGTAAAGATATGAACCTGGCTCTCAGGAATCACCCGCCGGTAATTGGGAAACTGCCCCTCAATCAAAACCGAAGAAAACTGATACAAACCTATACGGAAAAAAATCTTCTTGTCCGTAATGGAAATGGTGATAAGCCCCTCATCCCCGGACTGCTTGTAGATCATGCCCAGTATCCTGGACGGTATGATCACGCCGCTAAAATCCTTCACCGCAGCTTCCACGTCATGATCGATATAGGCGAGCCTCCGTCCGTCGGTAGCCACCATGACAAGCTTGGTCCCCTGCTTCTCAAAGAGAGCCCCGTTCATAAAATAGCGGGTCTCATCATCGGAAATGGCAAAAACCGTATGATTTATCATCTCCTTAAAATTCTTGACGGGAATTTCAAAGAAATCTTCCTCGGAAGGCTCAGAAAACTCGGGAAATTTATCGGAAGCCATGCTTTTAAGGCTCAGAACACTCTTCTTGGCCAGCGTTTTTACCTCAATCTTCGAGTCATGCTGATAAAATTCGACCTCCCCCTCCGGAATATTGCTCAAATAATGCAAAAATTTCTCACCAAACACCGTTGTCGACCCGTCCTCCAGCACAGAAACGGGTATCTTCGTATTAAAATACACCTTCATATCGGTAGACTTGATGACCAGCGTCTCATCCCGCGCCTCAAGATAAATATTCGACAAAATGGAAATGGCATTCCTGGACTGAATGACATCCTGCGCTATGCCGATCTCCTTGAGCAGCAGCCCCCGTTCACATATAAATTTCATACCGTCTCTCCGCCATCAAGAATTAAGAAGGGGGCCAAGCCCCCTGCGCTCCAGCCTCCTCACCCGGCTGAAGAACCCGCTCACCTGTTCGCGGGGGAGGGGCTCCGGGGTCTTCCGCTACCCCCGCAACGCCCCCGTCTGGATAGCCGATTGCTTGAGCGCCCGAAAAAGCGGCCTGGAGCCCGCTTTTTCTTCTATGTTTAAGGTTACGTCCCCAAAACCTGACATTCCGGAATCACCTTCAAGTGCCATTATTCTTACATTATATAAATAAATAATAATAATGATAATAGGCCCCCAGGGAATGTGGAAAAACACCCTAAATGCTTGCCCTGCAAGGACTTAGGCAATCCACAAAACCCTGAAAACTTAAGCCCCCTTATCCACTTGTCAACAGAATTTTTTTTTGCCCGCTTTTTTCCCTGGCTTTTCAACAGGATAACCGGCCCAAAAAAGGCTTTATCCACAGCTAATAAAAAGAATTTAGCCACTTTTCCGCTTTTGTCCGTGAGGTCTATTTTTCCTCCATTTCTTCCCTTCCTTCTTCGACTTCGTGGTTAATATTCTCTTCCTCTTCCTTTGTGCACTTCGTGCTCTTCGTGGTTATCCTTTTCTTCCTTTTTTGTGCTGTCCGTGGTTAATATTCTTTTCGTTTAACCCACAGTTTGATTGCTGGCTCCGTTAAGCCTTGGCTCCGGCCTCTTTGATCATCCTTGTAAGGGTCTGAATCGTGGAATCCAGGGTAGGATCCGCCTTCTTGCGCTCCTCTATTTTCTGACACGCGTGCATCACCGTGGTATGATCCCGCCCCCCGAAAGACTGGCCTATCTCGGTGGTGGAAAATTCGGTTATATCCCTGGTTATATACATGGCCAGTTGCCGGGGAAAAACGATGTTTTGGGACCTTTTCTTGTTTTTCAGGTCTATATGGGACAGGTTAAAGTAGTCCGCCACTACCTTTATAATCATTTCTATGGACAAGTTGGCCTGTTTGGGCCCGGAAATCACATCCTTGAGCTGTTGCTGGGCAATTTCCAGGGTGATGGGCCTCCCTACAAGGTCCATGTAGGCTATAAGCTTGTTTAAGGCCCCTTCCAGGTCCCGGACATTGGAAGAAATATGCCTGGAAATGAGCTCCAAAACATCATCGGCGACAGTTTTTTTCCAAATTTCACACTTTTTCTTTAGAATGGCAAAGCGGGTCTCATAGTTGGGAGGCTTTATGTCAAGGTTAAGGCCCTGTTCAAAACGGGATTTGAGTCTCTCCGTGAAATTTTTTAACTCGTGAACCGGCCTGTCGCAGGTAAAGACCATCTGTTTTTTGGCCATGTAGAGGGCGTTGAACGTATGGAAGAGTTCCTCCTGGGTGCCGTCCTTCTTCTCGAAAAAGTGAATGTCGTCGATGAGGAGTATGTCGGTGTTGCGGTACTTTGACTTGAAGGCGGCTATACCCCGTTCCCCCCGCTCGTTGAGGGCCTGAATAAACTCGTTGGTAAAGTCCTCCGCGGTGATGTATATGACCTTGTTTTCGGAGTTGTCGTAGATATAGTTACCTATGGCCTGCATGAGGTGGGTCTTTCCCAGGCCGGTCCCGCCGTAGATCAAGAGGGGGTTGTAGGAGGTGGTTCCCGGGTTCTTGGCCACCGCCATGGCGGCGTTCCCGGGGAAGCGGTCCTCCCCAATGACATAGGTATCGAAGGAATAATCCTTGTTAAGTCGGAGGTGCGTTTCCTTTTTGGCCGGACTTTCCGGGTTTTTCCGGGCGGGGCCGGCATCCCTGAGTACATTCTTCTCCGAATTTGCCGAAAACCCGGCAAATTCGCTGATCTTTCGTGGTTTGACCTCCAGCGCTATGGCTATCTCTTTCCCGGCAAGGTCCCTTATCACGGACTCTATGTAGTCCTGGTAGCGGTGCCGCACCTGATCCTTGTAAAAGGAGGAGGGAACCCCCAGGGTTATCCGGTTTTCTTCAGCCTTCAGATACTCCATATTAAACCATGTGGCGAATTCCTGCTCTCCCTTCTCTTTCCTCATGCGGTTGAGGGCTTCCTTCCAGAAGAGTTGATAGTCATCCCATTCCTCCATATCGTGTTCCCCTTTTTCTAACGATATTAACAACTTATCCACAGACGCCGCCCAAAAAGCCGGTTTCGGTTATAAAAAAAGGCACACAATTTCCCGGTTTTTCCCGCGCCGGAGGGGGGTAAAAACATGCTAAGTTGTTATATAGCAAGGAATTAGGCACGCAAAAAACACAACTTATTAATACCTGACTCATTAACTAAAAATACCTCGAAAAGGCGTAAAAAAGCCGCTTAATTATCCACAAGTTATCCACTTACACTACATGAAGTTCTGACTTTTATAACCCCTCCAGAGTATAGGCCCCCTGCGCC
Source organism: Spirochaetaceae bacterium (assembly GCA_031273985.1). GTDB lineage: Bacteria > Spirochaetota > Spirochaetia > Treponematales > Breznakiellaceae > JAISQV01. The sequence continues at coordinate 10,180 of JAISQV010000322.1, forward strand.
ATCCGTTTCAAGGGGTTATGCGGCGAAACCGCTCCCCGTGGAAGCGTCCGGGAGGGAGCCGGGGATGGAGGGGCGGGGAGAGAGTTCGGGGCGTTGCGGGGGCCGCGGCGCACTCCTCCGCCTAAAGGCGGAGGGTTCTTGGGGGGTTTGGGGGGCATCGGGCCCCCCAACAGGGGGCGTTGCGGGGGGCTGGCCCCCCGCATTGGGGGTAGGCGGAGACCCCGGACCCGCGAAGCGGGGAGGAGGCTCCGACGCAGGGGGCTCGGCCCCCTCCTCCTGCTTCTTCCTCTTTTCCCTCGTCTCCCGTGATTGAAGAAGGGCGCCTTTTTTGTTATACTCAGGCCAGTCAAAATTTCCGGGGGCTCCATGAATTCAAGTTCCAACTCAGGTTATTCAGCGCAAAACATCCAGGTTCTCAAGGGTTTGGAGGCGGTCCGGAAGCGTCCCGGAATGTACATAGGCACCACCGGCATAGACGGGCTTCATCATCTGGTCTACGAGGTGGTGGACAACTCCGTGGACGAGGCCATGCAGGGTCACTGCGATGATATTCTCGTGGTCCTGGAGGGGAACGACATAGTCCGGGTGGAGGATAACGGGCGGGGTATCCCCGTGGACATACACCCCACCGAGGGGGTAAGCGCCCTGGAGCTGGTAATGACCCGGCTCCATGCGGGGGGCAAGTTTGACAAGGACTCCTACGCCGTTTCCGGCGGGCTCCACGGGGTCGGGGTCTCCGTGGTCAATGCCCTCTCCGAGTGGTGCGAAGTCTTCGTGCATCTGGACGGCAAGGTCCACACGCAGCGTTACCGGACAGGCATAGCCCAGGGGCCCGCCCGCGAGGCCGCCGGGGAACTTCCCTACGACGCGTCCCTCCGGGAGCGGGGCACCGTGGTCCGCTGGAAGGCCGATTCCTCTATCTTCGAGACCACCACCCATAACTTCGACGTCCTCTCCAACCGTCTCCGGGAGCTGGCCTTTCTCAACAAGGGCCTCAGAATCACGATCCGGGACGAACGGCTCTCCGTGCCCAAGGTCCACGAATTCAAATTTGACGGCGGAGTAAAGAGTTTTGTGGAGTACCTCAACGAGAACAAGAATGTCCTTTACCGGGAGCCGATTTTTATCGAGGGGACCCGCGACGGGGTTGGGGTGGAATGCGCGATTCAGTACAACGACGGCTTCAACGAGATCATGTTCTCTTTTGTCAATGACATTAACACCCGCGAGGGGGGGACCCACCTGGTGGGCTTCAAGTCGGCCCTGACCCGTACGCTGAACGAATTTCTCAAGAAGTCCAAACAGGCGAAGAAGCTGGACGAGTCCCTCTCCGGGGACGATGTGCGGGAGGGCCTGACCGCGGTGCTTTCCACCAAGGTGCCCAACCCCCAGTTCGAGGGCCAGGTCAAGGGCAAGCTGGGCAACTCCGAGGTCAAGGGCATTGTGGAATCCTTCGTCAACGAGCAGCTCGAACTTTTTCTGGATCAGCGCCCCGAGGTTGCTTCGGCGATTCTTGAAAAGAGCGTCCTGGCGGCCAGGGCCCGGATCGCCGCCCGGCAGGCCCGGGACGCCACCCGCCGGAAGAACGCCATGGACTCGGCGGGCCTCCCCGGCAAGCTGGCGGACTGCTCCGAGAAAGACCCCCGGCTCTGCGAACTTTTCATAGTCGAGGGGGACTCCGCCGGGGGCTCCGCCAAGATGGGCCGGAACCGCCAGTACCAGGCCATTCTGTCCCTTTTCGGCAAGATGCTTAATGTGGAGAAGACCCGCATAGAGAAGGTTGTTACCAACGAGAAGCTCCAGCCCATCATCGCCAGCATAGGAGCGGGCTGCGGCAATGAATTTGACGTGAGCAAGATACGTTACCACAAGGTCATCATCATGGCCGATGCCGATGTGGACGGGTCCCACATCCGCACCCTGCTCCTTACGTTCTTCTACCGCTACATGAAGGATCTTATCGAGCAGGGTTACGTTTATCTTGCCATGCCGCCGCTCT
>JAISQV010000008.1 GCA_031273985.1 Spirochaetaceae bacterium
TCCACGGTGAGCCGTAACGGGGGGCATCTGGCCTCCAATCTGGGGGTGGTGGAGCTGACCATAGCCCTGCACCGGGTGTTCAATTCCCCGGAGGACAAGATCGTCTGGGATGTGGGGCACCAGTGCTACGCCCACAAGCTCCTCACCGGGCGGCGCGAACTTTTCGGGAGCCTCCGCCTTGAGGGGGGCATTTCGGGCTTCCCCCGGCGCGCGGAGAGTGTCCACGACGCCTTTGACACGGGCCACGCCTCCACGTCCATTTCCGCCGCCCTGGGCCTCCTCGCGGGGGACCGGCTCAGGGGGGGGGAGAACCGGGCCGTGGCGGTGATAGGTGACGGCGCCCTTACCGGGGGGCTTGCCTATGAGGCCCTGTCCCACGCGGGGCAGTTGGGCCTTCCCCTGGTGGTGGTGCTCAACGATAACAAGATGTCCATAGGCCCTAATGTAGGGGGCCTCTCCAAGTATCTCTCCCGGCTCTCCATGAAGGCCAAGTACCAGTTGTTCAGGCGGACCTTTGACGCTCTGGTGCAGCGCCTCCCCCTCATCGGGGAGCCCCTCTACGCGGCTATTCTCCGGCTGAAGCGGGCGGTGAAGGCGGTGTTCTATACCGATAATTTCTTTGTGGACCTGGGCTTTGAATATGTGGGGCCCATAGACGGGCATTCTATTCCGCAGCTTGAGCAGGTCTTTACGGATGTGCGGAAACTGGACCGGCCCGTGGTGATTCATGTGATCACCCGGAAAGGGAAGGGCTACCTCTACGCGGAGGACGATCCGGGGAGTTACCACGGGGTGGGCTCCTTCTCCGTGGCCGGCGGCCTGGGGGCCGGAGGGGGCGCCCCGGTCTTTACCGAGGCATTCAGCGCGGCGCTCTGCGCCCTGGCCCGCCGGGACAGCCGGATCGTGGCTGTTACCGCGGCCATGCAGCAGGGCACGGGCCTGGGGCCCTTCAAGGCCGCGTTCAGGCGGCGCTTTTTTGACGCGGGGATAGCCGAGGAACACGCGGTAACCTTTGCCGGGGCCCTGGCGGCCCAGGGGCAGAAGCCCGTAGCGGCGATCTATTCCACCTTTTTTCAGCGGGCCGTGGACCAGGTTATTCACGATGTGGCGCTGCAGAAGCTGCCCGTGGTTTTTGCCCTGGACCGGGCGGGTTTTGTGGGCGACGACGGGGAGACCCACCAGGGGCTTTTCGACATCAGCCTCTTCCGGGCGGTCCCCGGCATGACGATCCTCGCCCCGGCGGGGGCCTCGGAGCTGAGTCTGATGCTGGGCTGGGCCCTGGGGCGGGAAGACGCTGAGTCCCCCGGAGGGCCCTGCATCATCCGTTACCCCAAGGCCCGCTGCCCGGCGGAGGACCCGGCCTTTTCGCGGCCCCTGGAACGGGGCCGGGGCGTGTGGGTCCGGGGCGGGCCGGAGGGGGCTTCCCCGGCGCCGGGGGATATTTGCCTCGCCTTTACCGGGGGGCTCTACCCGGAGGCCCTGGAAGCGGCGGAGATCCTCGGCGGGGCGGACCTCTACAACCTCCGCTTCCTCAAGCCTGTGGACGAGGACTATCTGGCGGGCATTATCGGCGCCTACGGCCTGACAGTCTTCATCGAGGAAGGGGTCAGGGCCGGGGGCTTCGGCGAGTACGCCGTGGATATGGCGGCGCGGCGGCACTGCTCCGGGCGGGTTCTGGCGCTGGCCGCGAAGGATCCCTTCGGCCCCCAGGGAAGGCGGGAAGAGCTGATCCGCCGCAACGGCCTGGACGGGGCGGGGATAGCCGCCTCGGTACGGGCCGCCCTGCGCGCCTCCGGAGCGCCCGCTCCGCGGGGTTTCCCCCCGGAGGGGGCAGGGGAAGGGGAGGGCGCCGGCTTGCGGGAGGCCCTTCTGAGGCTTAGTTTTTAGCGAGGCGGAAAAGTGGATTGGTTACAGCGTTTACTTTCATTTTATAACCAGGTTCGTCCCATTCTCGATGTGGCGATTCTGGCCTTTCTTCTCTACAAGGGCTACGAGCTTCTGGTACGCACCCAGGCGGTACAAATAGTCCGGGGCGCCGGGGCGCTGGGCCTGCTCTACGGGGCGGCGGTGCTCTTCCGGCTTTCAACCCTCCAGTGGGTGCTCTCCATCCTGGCGCCGGGGCTCTTTATCGCCATCGCGATTCTGTTCCAGCCGGAACTGCGCCGTATCATCATAAGGCTGGGCCAGGCGGAATTGTTCAGGCCGGACAGCAAACCCGGCATAGGCCATCTTGAGGCGGTGATCACCGCCTCGGAGATCCTCTCCCAGCAGAGGCGGGGGGCCCTCCTGGTTTTTCCCCGGAAGGTAAACATAAAAAATGTTACCGACACCGGCACAAGGCTCAACGCGGAAATATCCTCCAGCCTGATTGTAACAATCTTTGAATTTGACACCCCCCTTCACGACGGGGCCATGATCATTCACAACGGCAGGATCGTTGCCGCGGGCTGTTTTCTGCCCCTTTCCGAGCAGCAGGACATACGGAAGAGTTTCGGCACCCGTCACCGGGCCGCCCTGGGCATGACCGAGCAAAGCGACTCGGTGGTCCTGGTGGTCTCCGAGGAAACCGGGGCCATCTCGGTCGCCTTTGACGGAAAACTCTACTACGATCTTTCCCCGGCGGAGGCGGCGAAGAAACTCCGCAGCCTTCTGGACCGGGGCGCAGCGAAGGCCGCCGACGGGGCGGGGGGCGATATTCCCGAAACCTTGAATCCGGGGGAGCCTGAAACCCTTCCGGCGGTGGAACTCTAGCATGGCGGCCTTTAATTTCCAAAAACTGCTGCCCCTCGTCGTCAGCAACTGGCCCGCCAAGGTGCTCTCCGTGGTGCTGGCTATCTTTATTTCCGTGTTTCACCAGCTCAGCATTCTGGAAAGCCGCTTCTTTTCCGCGCCCCTCCAGGTGGAGCTGGACCCGGAACTCATTCCGGCCAACACCTATCCCCGCATGGTTAAGGTAAGCCTCCGGGGGGAAGCGAACAGTATTTTCCCCATTCAGGAGGAGGACATCGTGGCCTACCTCGATCTGAAACACTACACAGCCCGGGGAACCTACCGTGTGCCGGTGCAGATTCGGAAGAAGGGCACCGCCTTGGGGGTGGAACCCCTGGAGATAAGCGTCGATCCTGTGGAAATTACCATAGAGCTGGACCAGAAGCAGAGCAAGTATATTACCATCGTTCCGAGCTTTACCGGTTATCTGGAGCCCGGCTACGAGCTGGTATCCTACACCCTGACCCCCACGCAGGCGGTGGTTGACGGCCCGGAAAAACTCATGGGAAGCCTGCAGGAACTCTACACTGAGGCCATAGACCTGGGCGGCAGGAGCGATGATTTTTCGGCGATGCTGAAAATCGTGATCGATGACCCCCGGATGACGATTCGGGGAATCGAGGCCGCGGACTTTCGCGGTTTTGTCAAGCGGCTCATCATCATCAGGAGTTTTGAGAATCTTCCCATCGTGATAGACGGCCTGGACGAAAGCTTTACCGCGGTAACAGGAATAGTGTCGGGCAGTATCCGTGTGCAGGGCAGCCAGAACGAGCTGGAGGGCTACAGCCCCGCGGGAACGATACTGCGCCTGGACTGCTCCCGGATCACCGCGCCGGGGAGCTACACCCTGCCGGTACAGGCGGCCCTTCCCGGGGAATTTACCCTGGTGCGCAGCGATCCTACGGCGGTTACCGTGCAGGTGCGCCCCAGGTGATAGCCGGCATAGGGATAGACGTGGTGCACGTGCGCCGCCTGGAACGCTGGAAGGACAGGCCGGGCCTCCTGGAACGGTACTTTCACCCGGAGGAGCTGGAGGCGTCCCTGGAGCGGGGCAGCGGCGCGGCCCTCTCCCTGGCGGCCCGCTTTGCCGCGAAGGAAGCTTTCGGCAAGGCGCTGGGCACGGGGCTTGCGGGGATAACGCTCAAGGACATTAAGGTGGTGAACCGCCACAACGGCAAGCCCGAAATAGAGGTTTCCGGCAGCGCCCAAAGGGCCTTTGAAAGAAGCGGCGCGGCACGGATTCATGTTTCCCTGACCCATGAGAGCGATAACGCCATAGCAATAGTCGTGCTGGAGACCTGAAATGCTGTTTTGGCGGCGCCGGAGGTAATATGGCTGCGGACCTGAAAATATCGTTTCAATCAAAAGAATCCCTGACCTGCCCGGTTTGCGACGCATCCTTTCACCGGGAGGAACTGCTCACCGGAAGCGGGCGGCTCATTGCCGGGGCCCTCACCGACGAGCTGCACCGGCTCTACGAACCCTCCGCAAAGTACGGGGAGATTTACCCCCTGGCCTACCAGGCGACGGTCTGCCCCAAATGCTGGTTTGCCTCCATGGACAAGGACTTTGATTCCCTCCCCGGAATCATGCGGGACAAGGTCAGGGCCGGCGAGGAAAAGCGCCGGGCCGACACCCTCCTCATCTTTCCCTACGTTAATTTTGCGCGGCCCCGGAGCCTCATGAACGGCGCCGCCTCCCTCTACCTTGCCGCCCGGTGCTACGATTACTTTCCCAAGGAATTTTCCCCCACCATCAAGCAGGGAATAGCTACCCTGCGCTGCGCCTGGCTTCTGGACGAACTTGACAAGAAGTATCCGGGGCAGCATTATGACTGGCTGGCGGTGCTTTTTAAAAAGAAAGCGCAGTTTTTCTACTCCGAGGCCCTGAGGCGGGAACAGGGCGGAAAGGAATCCCTTTCGGGACTGAAAAACTTCGGGCCCGACACGGACAAAAACTACAGCTACGAAGGCGCCCTGTACCTTACGGGCTTCCTCATGTGGAAATACGGGGACCGCGAAAATTCCGCCGCGCGGAAAGATTTCCTGGACGAAGTAAAACGGACCATCGCAAAAATATTCGGCCTGGGAAAATCGTCAAAAAACAAACCCGGCCCCCTCCTCGAACACGCCCGCACCCTCTACGACAACATCAACAAGGAGCTGGAAATCACCGATGACTAGATTCCTGTTTTCGGAATACGGGCGCATCCCCGGTGCGGAGCACCGGGGACCGGGCTATCGCTCCAATCTTTTGGCTGCGCCAAAAGGATTTCCGCTCTATCCCTTGCGCAGCCTGACGGTCATGCAATGCGTAAATGCGTAACATAAAACTGATCGTCGCCTACGACGGTACGGACTTTTCGGGCTGGCAGCGCCAGGAGGGGGCGCGGACCGTTCAGGGATCCATCGAGGGGGCCCTTGAGACCCTTCACAGGCAGCCGGTACCGCTCACCGGGTCGGGCCGGACCGACGCGGGGGTTCACGCCGTGGGTCAGGCGGCTAACTTTTACACGGGTATCGCCGGCATGGAGGCCCCCCGCTTTGTCCCCGCCCTGAACAGCCTCCTCCCCCCTGATGTGCGGATCATGGAAGCCTCCGAAGCCGCCGCTTCCTTCCACGCCCGCTTTGACGCCAAACTCAGGACCTACCGCTATTTTTTTATCGCCGGCCGCCGGGGCCTCCCCATGGAGACCCGCTACCGGGTACGCCTCCGGCGCAGCCCCCGCCTGGACCGGCTCAACGGCTACGCCCGGCTGCTTCTGGGCGAGACCGACTGCACGCTCTTTGCCAGCCCCCGGGATACAAGCCGCTCCCGGAGCCGCCTGATCCGGCAGGCCTGGTTTTTCGTGCAGGGGGACACCCTGGTCTTCGAGATCAGCGCCAACGCTTTCCTCTGGAAGATGGTCCGCACCGTGGCGGGAACCCTGCTTGACTGGGAGGAGCGGGACCTTCCCCTGGAAGAGGCGCGGAACCTGATACGCAGCGGGGACCGGGCCAGCGCCGGCCCGGCCCTCCCGCCGGAAGGGCTCTTCCTCTGGAAGGTGGATTACTTCACTTCTTTCTGAAACGGGCCACATACATGGGGCCTATTCCCCCGCAGCGGTCAGGAAGCAGTATTTTTCCCCAGGCGCAGTCTTCCCCCCCGGAAAAATCCGGCGGGTCCGGCAGCACGGCGGCGCCGTACTTTTCGAGGAGCCGCCCCGCGACGCCGTCATTCTCCGCCGGGTTTATGGCGCAGGTGGCGTAGACGAGGGAGCCCCCGCTTTTAAGCAGCAGGAAAGCCGCCGAAAGCAGGGCCCACTGCCTCCCCGCGAGGAAGCGGGGCCGGGCGGGGCTCCACTTTTCCAGGGCCCTGCGGTCCCTCAGCACGTGGGCCTCGCTGGAACAGGGGCTGTCCAGGAGCACCGCGGAAAACCTCCCCCGTTCGCCCCGCCTTCCCGCCAGGGCCGCCGCGTCAAAGCCCGACACGGTAACCCGGCCCCGCAGCTCCGCCCCCAAATGCCCGTCCAGCACCGCCGCGAGGCGCCGCCTCCGCTCCGAGGAAACCTCATTGGCAAGGAGCCGGGCCCCCTCGGGGAGCCGGGAGGCCAGCACCAGCGACTTCCCCCCCGGCGCGGCGCAGGCGTCAAGAATTTCGCCCCCCGCGTCGAGGCGCAGGGAATTCGCCGCCAGGATGGAGGCCTTGTCGAGGAAGTAGGCCCTGCTCAGGTTATGCCCGTAGGCCGCAGGCTGCGCCGGTTCCAGCAGGGCCCGCCTTAGTTCCGCCCAGCGGCTGCCGTAGATCCCCCCGTAGTAATCCTCAAAGGCCCGGTTTAGCCCCTCCTCCGGCGCTATTCCTGATCCGCAACACGAAGGCCCGGAAGGACGGCTCAAAGCACCACCCTCCTCACCCCATCTTTCAAAGTAAAAAATATGGCTGACTTCATTCTTCTACTTTCCCTCAGCGGAAACGCCCCCCCTTAACTCCACCCTCCACCCTCCTAACTCCTCCCTTGTTCCTATGCGCTGAAAACGGAGCGGCTGAGGAGGAAGGCCAGGGCCAGGTGGGCCAGTTCGCCCAGTTCCACCGCCGCCCCCAGGGCGTCCCCCGTGTAACCGCCCAGGCCCCGCCTGTAGGCCCGCGCCACGGGAAAAGCCGCCAGGGGGGCCAGGAAGGGGAGGGCCGCGGCCGGCGAAAAGACCCCGGCAAAATAGGGCGCTGCCAGGGCGGCGGCCAGGGCCCGCAGGCCGCAGGAAAGGCCCAGCCAGCAGAGCAGCGCCGTGAACGCGCCCGCGGCCACCCGGAGGCCCCTGCTGTCTTTCGCCAGCGCCCCCAGCCCCGAATCGCTCCGGGGGGGGCAGATCACGGGAATCAGCGCGGCGGCAGTGCGCCCCGAAAGGGGCCAGGCAAAGAGCAGGGCGGGGCAGGGGGAGCGGAGCAGGCTTTCCAGCAAGCCCAGCTTAAGCAGGAACACAAAGAGCCCCGCAAAGAAGGCATAAACCCCGATGCGGGAATCCTTCAGAATCTCCAGCCTCTTTTCCCGGTTTACCGTTCCCAGAAAGGCATCGGCGGAATCCATGAGGCCGTCTAAATGGAACAGGTTAAAACAGAAATACTGCGCTCCCAGCACGGCGACGGCGGTGATCATCGTCTCCCCCGGAAAGACGATCCCCAGGGCCAGCGCGACGCCTCCCCCCAGAAGCGCGGGAAAGACGCCGATCACGGGAAGCCAGAAATCCATGCGGGAAAAGTCCGCGT
>JAISQV010000113.1 GCA_031273985.1 Spirochaetaceae bacterium
TGTCGTCAACGATAATATGCGCCAAATAAATCACCTCCTTTCCCGCCGGTAAGAGTCTCTCACCAAGATAATACCTCGTGAATCGCCGCCCTGTCAAGCAGCGGCTTTGCGGTAAAGGCGTCAGGATCGGCGCTCTCCCCGGCGGCGCGGATCTCCCAGTGCAGGTGGGGGCCCGTGGCGAGCCCCGTGGCGCCGGATTCGCCGAGGGTATCCCCGGCCTCGACCAGGGCGCCTGCCTCCAGGGCAATGGAATCCAGGTGATAGTAGAGCGAATAGACGCCGGGAAGGTGCTCAAGGATCACCGAGTTGCCGGTTACGATGCGCTCCCCGGCAAAGACCACCCTGCCCGCAGCGCAGGCGCCCACCCTGGCGCCCGGCGGAACCCCGTAGTCTATCCCCGCATGGACGGAGGTATCCGAGGCGCCGGTATCGTAACGGTAGACCCGCCGGTCCCCGAATTGACTGGTCCGCCGGGTGGATTCCAGCGGCGGGATAAACACGCCTTCGGCGAACACATCGGTCCCGGCGCTGTTCAGGATGGCCCAGAGTTCCCCGGCCTCGGTGTTCTTTTGGGGGTCCGGCTCGGCGCGGATGGCGGTGTTCCGCCGGTTCAGCGTTATGGTTTCTGTGGGAAAATCCCGCTCCGCCATGACGAGGGGAAGCCCCAGCCCCTCCGGGGCATTGGGCCCCTCGACCATCACCCGGCCCTCACCGGAAGCCGCCAGCGTGGGGACGGCGAGAAACGCCGCCTTGAGCACCGCGCCGCCGGCATCCTCCTCCAGCGTAAAAAAAGCCGCCCGGCCTAAACGCCGTCCCCGGGGACTGACCAGCACCGCATAGAGACCCTCCCGGTCTTCCGGCAGGGCCAGAACCACGGCAAAGGGATCCCCCAGCCGCAGCGTATCCGGGAGCAGGGCGGCCCTCGGCTCGGAAATCTGCCGGACCGGCGTCTCCGTAAGGGCCGCTGCCGAAGAAGCCGCCCCCCCGGAAGCGGCGGCCCGGCCCTCCCCGGCGCTTCCCGCGCAGGCCCAGGACAGCAGCGCCAGGGCGCTTATCAGGAGCGCCGCGGGAAGTAATTTCACCGCGGGAAGCGTGGTCCCGCACGCGGCTCCGCGCAGGCTAGGGCGCATTTCCTGCGCTCCGCCTGAGATCGGTAACGATCATTTGCGGTGTTTCAAGGCCGTTAAAGAAATTCCTGCTCACCCGGAACAGCAAATCTACCGTATCCTGAAGATCAAAATCCTTTTTTGCCCGTTCCGCCGCCTGCCAGTAGACGGCGGGCCACTTGTGATTCCCCGCATCCAGGGTCAGCTTGACGTGCTGGCCTGTTTTCCCCATAAAGACCAGGTCCGTTATTTTAAGCCCCCGGGCCAGAAAGGTCAGGGAGGGGCTCTCCTCACCGTAGGGCTCAAACAGGTCCACCACCCGGAGCAGGTCAGGAGTGAGGTACGAAAGGGGAACCTCCGCGTCCACCAGGGCGGTTTCTTCCTCATCCTGGGCTTTGTATTCCAGCGTTTTTGCCAGGACTTCCAGCCGGCCCATGAAGGTTTCCCAGTTTTCGAGCTTCATGGTAAAGCCCGCCGCCGCATCGTGGCCGCCCCAATCGAGAAAAAGATCCGCGCACTGTTCCAGCATGGACCTGATGCCGCAGTTTCCGGGAGAGCGCAGGGAGCCGGTGGCGGTGTCCCCGGCAAAGGCCGCCACCAGCGCCGTTATCTTGAAGCGGTTCACCAGCCGGTTTGCCATGATCCCCGTAACGCCCCGGTACAGATCCTCCCCGGCGGCCACAACCAGTTTCCCTGCGAAACGGGGAAGGCTCTCCTCCGCCCGGGGTTCCGCGAGGACCCATATCTTTTCTCCCAACTCTTTCCGGTCTTCGTTCATGGCAAGGATCTCATCGGCCAGGGCATTCCGGGTTTGGGGGTTATCCTCGGCCAACAGCCTTGCCGCCTGATCCGGTTTTCCCATGCGGCCCGCGGCGTTGATCGCCGGACAGAGCTGCCAGGAAATATCCGTACAGCCAATCCGTTTTCCCGCGAGCCCCAGCTTGAAGATCAGATCGTCCAGGCCGGGCCGGGGCTTTTTATTGAGCGCCGCCAATCCGCTGCGCACGATGATCCGGTTTTCATCCTGAAGGGGCATCATGTCGGCAATGGTCCCGAGGCAGGCGAACTGAAGGTCTTCCAGATCATCGCCGGAAAAGTGATGCTCCCGGCGGCGGAAGAATGTTGTGAAGAGGCTCAGAAACACATCCAGCTCCCCCACGGGATTCTCCGCATAGCGGGCCATTTTCGACAGCTCCCTCAGCCGGAGCAGGCTCTTCCCCGCCGTCAGGGGAATCTCCTTCCCAATGTCCGGGGCCATATCGACAAAGTTGAATTCCACCCCGCTCCCGAAAATCCGGGCCAGGGTCTTTTTTTGAAGCGGCGCGTCCCACACAAAGATACCGTTTCCGGCGAGAAAGGCCGGAAGCCGGGTATCGTCTATCGCCGCCATACCGGGCACCACCGTTTCTGTCAACTGTTTTACTACCATTAGGTTGCGCAGTTTTACTGCTTCGACAATAAAAGCGTCATTGGCGGGCCGCACATTGAGCAGGCATACCGAATGTCCGTAGAGCTCGCTTCTCAGGGCGAAGCGCAGGGCGGAGACAAGCTTGTAAGCCACGGCGCAGCCTGAAAGATCGCGGAAAGGATAGGAGCCCTCCCGCAGCTTGGGATTCACCACGGCCAGCGCCACGGGCAGCGTTTCCGGCGGATTGTGATGATCCGTCACAATCACATCAATGCCAAGTTCCCCCGCATGGGCTATTTCGGCGGCGCAGGAAATACCGCAGTCCACCGTGATGATCAGCGTCCCCGAATCCGCGGCAAAATCATCCACCGCCTGCCGGGACAGCCCGTAGGCATCGTCCCCCAGGGGCACCCGCCAGCCAACATCCAGCCCCATCTCCCGGAGCCGCCCCGCAAGCAGCGCCGTCCCGGTGATCCCGTCCACATCGCGGTCCCCAAAGACAAGAACCTTTTCGCCCTCCTCCTTCGCAGCGATGATCCGGTCCACCGCGTCTTCCATGCCGGGAAGCTCAAAGGGATTCCGCAAATAAACGGGGTCGTCCTCCAAAAAGTAACGCACGTCCCCGCCCCGGGTCAGCCCCCGCCGCGCCAGAATCGACGCGGTAAGCAAATCGCAGCCATACCGGGCGGAGAGGTCCCTGACAAGTTCCGGCGCTATATCGCTTTTCTCCCAAATCATAGGCAGCTTCATTGTAACAGGCGGGGGAAGGAGGGACAAGGGAGCGGGAAAATAAGGAGGGGGCCGAGCCCCCTACGCTCCAGCCTCCTCGGGCCTGCGGCCCTGCGGGGGCTTCCGCTACCCCCTCTACGGGGGGCGCAGCCCCCCGTAACGCCCCCCGGCCTCCCCGCGTGAGGGGGTTCTTCCGCGCAAGGGATAGGAGGGGTGCCCGAAGGGCAGACCCGGCGCGAAGCGCTGGGGCCGGAGCGGTAGCCTCCCCCGCGAACCGGTGAGCGGGCTCTTCCCCGGATAGCCCGGTCCCCGGCGCTTTGCGCCGGGGATGCGCCCCTCTTATTCCCCCACTCCCCTGGGTTGACTTTTTTATGCGCCCCAGGTTATCGTCGTTTAACAAAAGGAGGCTGCTGTGTTGCGTCAGGCTATTCTCCCGCTTTGCGGGCTGCAAGACAAACCGCAGAACAAGTCCCCGTCTTACCGGGCTTGTGAAGCTCTCCCCGCCCACGGGGGGGGGGGGGGGGGCGGGGGGGGGGGGGGGGGGGGGGGGGGGGGGGGGGGGGGGGGGGGGGGGG
>JAISQV010000121.1 GCA_031273985.1 Spirochaetaceae bacterium
GCGGTCTTTACGATGTCCGCCGCCGAGCCCTGTATGGGCGTGTTGACGGCCACCCGCTCCGCCGCGGCCCGCTCCGTCTTGTTCCGGGAATTGATGGCCCGTATGTAGCGCCGCCTGCCGAGGATCGTGGAAACATAGCCCGTTTCCCCGGTTTTTTTGATGAGGCTGTCGATGAAGCCCCTGACCCCCGCATAGGTCCTGAAGTATGCGTCAATGAAGGCCGCCGCTTCGGTGCGGCTTATGTTGAGTTCATTGGCAAGGCGGAAGGCGCTCATGCCGTACATCACCCCGAAGTTGATGGTCTTGGCTATGCGCCGCTGGCCGCCGTCCACGTCCTTTTCCGGTATGCCGAAGATCAGCGACGCCGTGCGGGCGTGTACGTCCTTCCCCTCGGTGAAGGCGGAAACCAGATTCCCGTCCCCCGAAAGGTGGGCCAGAACCACCAGCTCTATCTGGCTGTAGTCCGCGGAAATAAGCACCTGCCCGCTTTCGGCGACAAAGGCTTCCCGGATGCGGCGGCCCTCCTCATCCCGGATGGGAATGTTTTGCAAGTTGGGCTCCCGGCTGGAGAGCCGCCCCGTGGCGGTGCCGGTTTGGACAAAGTTGGTGTGGAGCCTGCCCTTGCCGTCCGCCTGGGCAGCCAGGGTATCCACGTAGGTCGATTTGAGTTTCGCCAGGGTCCGGTGGCGGAGGATCAGCGCCGGCACGGGGTCTTCCCGGGCGAGCTCCTCCAGCACCGCCACATCGGTGGAATAGCCGGTCTTGGTCTTCTTGCCGGGTTTGAGGCCGCGCTCCCTGAAGAGCACTTCCTGAAGCTGCTTGGTGGAGCCCAGGTTGAATTCATGGCCCACCTGCCGGTAGGTTTTCTGTTCTATGTCTTTGAGTTCCCCGGCAAGCTCGATCCCGTACTCTTTCAGGGCCTTGGGCTCTATCTTGATACCCACCCCCTCCATCTCCGCAAGGATGGGCAGGAGGGGCATTTCCAGGTCCCGGAAGAGGGCCTCCGCGCCGGCGGAGTCGAACCGTTTTTCCAGGTGGAGCTTCATCCTGAAACAGAGGTCCGCATCCTCCGAGGAGTAACGGGTGGCCGTTTCCAGGTCCACCTGATCGAAGGTTCCCCCCTTGGGGACTATGGCGTTGTAGGCCAGGGGGCTGTAATCAAAATGGGAGGCCGCCAGGGAATCCAGGGCATAGTTGTTCCGCTCCGGGTCGTCCACCCACGCGGCCACCATGGTATCCCAGATGCGGCAGCGCCAGCGGGGTATGCCCCAGCCCCTGGACACCTTGTAATCGTACTTGGCGTTGTGGGCTATGATCGTCATTTCCGGGTCGGCAAGGAGGGGGGCCAGGGCGGCGCGCGCCCGGAGCGGATCGAGGAAGGGCGCCGCCTCGGGCTTCAGAGGCGGTTCCGCCAGCGGTTCCCCCGCAGGGGCGGGTTTGAGGCCCCGGTGGGGCGCTATGGGCGCGTAGAAAGCTTCCCGGGGCCTCAAGGCCAGGGAAATGCCTATGGGCCTGGCGTTCCAGGCATCCAGGGAATCGGTCTCAAAGTCCAGGGCCAGGGAACGCTGCCGCCGGGCCTCCGCGAGGAGGGCTTCAAATTCGGCAAAGTCCAGGATGCTGCGGTAGGACCCCGGGCCGAGCAGCGCCGGGTCTGTGGTAAGGGCCGGTTTTTCCGGCGCTTCCCCGTCTTGAGGCTCCGGCGCCTCCCCGGCGGGATCCCGCTCTACGGGGGCCAGAAGCCGGGCTATCTGCCGCACCCCTTCCCGGTGGAGCACCCTGGCCCCGGCGGCGCGGTCAAGCTTCCCTATGGACAGTTCTTCCAGGTCCTTCACCGGCAGGGGGACCTCACTGTCCAGGGCGATGAGTTCCCGCGAAAAGTAGGCGCTTTCCCTTCCGGCGGCGAGCTTCTTTCCCAGGGCCCCCTCGATGGCGGCTATGTTTTCGTAGATCGCCTCCAGGGAGCCGTAGCGGCTCATGAGTTTTGCGGCGGTTTTTTCCCCCACGCCCTTTATGCCGGGAACATTGTCGGAACTGTCCCCCGCAAGGGCCAGCAGGTCCAGCATCTTCTCCGGGGGCACCCCCCATTCCGCCTTTACCTCGGCGGTCCCCACCAGCTCGTAGTTGAGCCCCCCGCCGCCCTCGGCGGAATTTTTCCGGGGCCGGAGTTCCCAGGTGTCGTCCCCCACCAGTTGCAGCAGGTCCTTGTCGGAGGAAATGATGTAACAGTGCCGCCCCTCTTCCCGGCAGCGCCTGGCCAGGGTGGCGATAATGTCATCCGCCTCAAAACCGTCCGTTCTGAGGGCCGCTATTCCCAGGGCGCCCAGCAGCTCCTCCACCAGGGGCACCTGCGCGTGGAGGTCCTCCGGGGCCTTCTGCCGGGTCGCCTTGTAGTCCGGGTACTTCTTGTGCCGGAAGGTGGGGGTCCGGGAATCGAAAACCGCCGCCAGATGCTGGACCCTGCCCTCTTCCCCCGCCGCCGGGGCGCCCTCATCGATCAGGCTCACCAGAATCCGGGCAAAACCAAAGAGGGCGGACACATTTTTCCCGGCGGGATTCACGAGCGGGTGAGTCAGAAAGGCAAAATAGGAGCGGTAAATAAGCCCGTAGGCGTCAATAAGATAGAGGGGAGGGTTCACCCCCCCATGATAGCTGCTTTAGCCCTTTATATCAATGAGCGAGGGGGGGGGAGCCTCCCCGTAGACGGAGCGGCCCTTCCGGTACGCGTTCCCGGAGAGGGTCTTGATCTCGGTCTTTACCTCCCCCATACGCCGGGCGAGAATTTCGCGGTTCCGCTCCGCCAGGGTCTGCGCCTCGGCCCGCAGCCCTTCCAGGGCCGTCTTGAGGTCCGGGATTCCGGCGCTTTCCTCTTCCTTCTTGATCTTGGGTTTACGCCCCCGTTTCTTGGGCGCGGGGTAGGCCGCCCGGTACATGGCCTCCAGGGGCTCCATGACTTTCTGAATGGCGAAAATATCCGTTACGATGCGCTCTTCCAGGTTCACCTGGGTTTCCAGCCCTTCGCCGCTGGAGGCCGTCCAGTCCCCCTCAATCAAGTCCTTCTGCTTTTCCAGCAGCTCCAGGTATTGCTGAAAGCGGTCCCGCTGGGCCTGAAGCAGTTCCCGAAAGCGGTGCAGAATCTTTACCCGCTGATCCAGTTCCGCCTCGTCCAGCTCCGGAAGTTTTGCGCCGGCCCTCACCGCCCGGCGGGCCGGGGAAGCTTCTTTCGCGGCGGCCTTCGGGGGGGGCGTTTTTGCCGCCCTTGCCCCTGGGGCCGCCGGTGCTCCCGCCGCTGTTTTTGAGGAAGCTCTCCCGGCAGAGGGCTTTCCCGCAGCCGGCCTCCCGGCAGCGGTCCTGCCGCCGCGCGCGCCTCCCGCAGAAGCTCCCCGTGACGGGCTCCCGCTCCGGGGGGCCTTTTTTTCCGGCGCCATACTCCCCCCTAACCGGCTATATTGACGCCCACGACGGGCCTGCCCACGGTTTCGGCGGGGATCCTGACCGCAGCTTCGTTCCACGCCCCGCGCAGCTCATTGATCATATTCCGCACGGTATACACCCGCCGGGCATCGTGGGCTATATTGGCCGCCAAAAGTTCCTGATTGAACCAGGAGTACAGGGAAAAAAGATTCCGGGCTATCTCCCCGCCCGCCTCAAAATCCAGGGAAACCATCAATTCCGTGATGATCTCCTGGGCCTTGAGAATGGCCTTGCCTATCTTTTCGATCTTTTCCGGGGCGGGAGAGCCGTTCCCGGC
>JAISQV010000176.1 GCA_031273985.1 Spirochaetaceae bacterium
GACGCGGAGGAAAGGCAGCAGGTCCCCTACAACGGCAGCCCCCAGCGGCCCGCCGCCAGCGCCCCCGTAGCCCTGACCCTGAGTTACCGCACCCTCTCCGGCGTCCCCCCGGAGAGCCCTCACGCGGCGCCCGCCGGTCCGGGCCTCTACCGGGTAACCCTCTCCTTCGCCGGGGACCGCCGCTACTACGGCGCCTCCAGGGAAATAGACTTCGCCATCCTGGCGGAACAGCCGCCCTCCCCCGGTAAGATGTAAGTGAGGCAATGCGATAGCTTGACTCCCGCCACGCGCCGGTGTAGATTGAGACGTTCATTCAATATAATGAGGAGATGACGATGGCTCTAGCCAGCAAGAATGCCCGGACCAGCAGCACGACCCAGAAATTTTTCTGTTCTTCCTGCGGGGGCGAAGTCAAGATGAAAACCCTGTTCGAAAACGGCAAGGTCAAGAATGTCGCCGAATGTGAGAAGTGCAAGCGTACCGAGCGGCGTCCGTCGGATTTCAGATGACGCGCCGGCGCCTGGACGCCGCCGCGCCGGAGCGGGCCGTGTTTAAGATTAGATTAGGGGGGTTTACCTTTGGCAGGCAAGATTAGTTCCGCTGAAAAGCGGCATAGACAAAGTGAAGAGCGGCGCCTCAGAAACAAGGCGGTCAAGAGTTCCGTCAGGACCAGCGCCAAAAAAGTAGCGGTTCTGGTTCAGCAGAAGAACGTCGCTGAGGCCGAAACGGCCCTGCGGGACATGATCAAGAAGATCGATACCGCCGCGGGAAAGGGAATCATCAAGAAAAATACCGCTTCCCGGAAAAAATCCCGAATGCAGCGCCTGTTCAATTCACTGAAAGCAGCTCAGTAAGCCCCGCTTACCTATGGCCGGGAAAAAAGTAACCAAAATCGATCTGATCGACGCGGTGTACCTGAAAACCGGGATGAACCGCAAGGAGATCAGGGAGGTCATTGATCTTTTCCTGGGCGAAGTCCGGGAAACCCTGGCGGGCGGCGCCAACGTGGAGCTCCGGGGCTTCGGCACCTTCGAGGTGCGGATCCGCAAGGGCAAGTCCGAGGCGCGGAACCCCCGCACAGGCGGCACGGTGGCGGTTCATTCCCACGGCGTGGCCGCCTTCAAGCCGGGCCGGAGGCTGCGGCAGGAAGCCTGGAAAGCGGGGATGGAGGGAGCGGAGCTTCTTTCAGGCCCCGCCCCGGCGCCTCCCGAGGCCCCGTGAGCCTCTCCCGGCGCGGGGGCGGGTTTCTCCGCCGCTTCCTGGTCAATCTGGGGGCCTTGCTCTGCGCGATGCTCCTCTTTGCCGCATCCTTCCCCAACCCCTTCTTTTCCGAAGGGCTCCCCTTCTGCGCCTGGATCGCCCTTGTCCCGGTCTTTTGGCTCGCCAACCGGCTGAGTATCGCGGCCTCGGCGCTCTGGGGGGCGGTCTACGGCTACGGCGCCTACAATCTCTTCAATTACTGGCTGGGCGCCTTTCACCCCCTGGCCGGCCATGTGGCGGGGGGGCTGTTCCTGCTCTACTTTGCCCTGCTCTTCCCCCTGTTCCGCCTGTCCACAATACTCTTTCCCCGGCGGGGTTACCTGCTCCAGTGGCTCCTCTGGCTGGGCTGGGAATATCTGCGGACCCTGGGCTTTGCCGGTTATTCCTACGGGATCATGGGCTACTCCCAGTGGAAGGCCCTGCCGCTGATCCAGATCGCCGCGATCTTCGGGGTCTGGGGGGTCTCCGCCCTGGTGGTCTTCCCCTCGGCCTACCTCGCCGCGGCCCTGCGGGACTGGAGCCCCGGAGCGGCCCTTAAGGGGATTGGCGGCTTCTTCCGGCGGGAGCGGCTTCCGGGCCTCCTCTGGCTTGCCGCCCTGATCCTCAGCCTGGGCTACGGTTTTCTCGCGCCCCGGGATTATTCCGCCGCCCCCAAGATCAGGGCCGCCCTGATTCAGCCCAACAACGATCCCTGGAAGGGCGGAATAAGCCAGTACCGCGCCAATTTTCAGACCCTGAGGCGGCTTTCCCTGGAAGCCCTGGCGGCGGAATCCCGGACCAACCTCGTCGTGTGGTCCGAGACGGCTTTCATCCCCCGGATCTACTGGCACAGCCGCTACCGGGAGGATCCCGCCTCCTGGGCCCTGGTGCAGGACCTTTTGGCCTTTCTGGGTGAAACGGGCGTGCCCTTCGTGATAGGCAACGACGACGCCCGGAGGGAGCCCCCCAAGAACCCCGAGGATAACTACCGGGTGGACTATAACGCCGCCCTGCTCTTCCGCTCCGGGGCCCTGGCCGGCCAGTACCGCAAGACACACCTCGTGCCCTTCACCGAGCACTTTCCCTACAAAAAGGAGTTTCCCTGGGTCTACGACATACTGGTAAAGGCCAACACCCATATGTGGGAGCCCGGCAGGGAGCTCACGATCTTTGAAATTCCCCTTCCCGGCGAAGGGGCCGCCGGAGAGGCGCCGCTGAGATTCGCCACGCCCATCTGTTTTGAAGACACCTTCGGCTACCTTTCCCGCGATTTTGTCCGCCGGGGGGCGGAACTTATCGTGAATCTTTCCAACGATTCCTGGTCCAAGAGCCTCGCCTGCCAAATGCAGCACCTCGGCATGGCGGTGTTCCGGGCGGTGGAAAACCGCCGCTCCATGGCCCGCGCCACCGCCTCGGGCCAGACCTGCGGCATAGCCCCGGACGGGCGGATCACCGCCATGGCCCCGGACCGGGAGGAGGCCTGGCTCACCGTGGAACTCCCCCTGCTCCGAACCTTGACGCCCTACACCCGTTTCGGCGATATTTGGGGGCAAAGCTTCGCCCTTCTCGGTTTATTGATCTTGTTGACGGGGACGATACTGAATATACTAAAACAGGTTTCGAAGAAAGCCGCCGGTTAGGCCCGGTCTGAGGTAAAGGATGAATTCCAGAAAAAAGATACTAATCGTAGACGATGAGCAGCTCAACCTTGAATTTTTTGATGTCATGCTCTCAAAACTTGGATTTATCGTGGAAAAGGCGGAAGACGGCGTTGAAGCTCTGGAGCAGGTCAAGCGTTTCGAACCCGATGTGATCATGTTGGACAATATTATGCCCCGGATGTCCGGCTGGGAGGTAACCAAAACCCTCAAGGCGGACCCCCTGTACCGGGATATTCCCATCATCATGTTCTCCGCCCTGGGGGATGTAAAGGACAAGGTGGAGGGCTTTGAACTGGGCATAGACGACTACATCACCAAGCCCTTTAATTTTTCCGAGGTTCTTGCCCGGATTCAGGCGGTGCTGCGGAACCGGGAACTCTACGGGCAGATCCTCGTCCGGGAATCCCGGCTCAACCTGGCGGAAGCTTTCACCTCCGCCATAAAGCCCTACATAGCGGACTTCCTCAAGAGTATCGACGACCTGGACGCGGCCTGCGCCGGAATTGCGCCGGGGGCCGGTGCGGAAGCCCTGCCCGGCCTGGTGGCGCGGATCCGCGAAAAGACCCTGGGCGCCCGGAAGAATATCACGGAGCTAAGCGCCACCATCGATAAAACCATCTCCGAGTGGGAGGACCTCAAAAAGAATGAGATTGAAGTACAGGCCCTGGAAAAACAGTTCCGCAAGGGCCCCCAGCAGAAACAGGGAATCTAGCATCCGTCATGGCGCTTGAAGGCGGAAGGCGGGAAACCGAGGCGAAGGTAACCTTCGGCCCCGGCACCAATTTTAACGGGCTCCTCAAGTTCAGGGAAAGCCTCTGCATACGGGGAAAATTCACAGGCACCATCGAGGCCCAGGGCTCCCTCATCGTCGACCGGGGCGCCGTGGTGGAGGCGGATCACATTTCCGTCAGCTCCCTCACGGTGTACGGCGCCGTGATCGGGACCATTCATGCGGCGGACAAGATCGACGTAATGAGCGGCGCCGAAGTCCGGGGAGACCTCACCGCCATGCGGCTCCGCATTGCCGACGAAGTTCTCTTTGAGGGCCGCTGCTCCATGATTCAGACGGAGAAGGAGGTGGATATTTTCTCCAGGCCCACGGAGGAGATCAAGGCGGAACTCCAAAAAACCAATGGCTAGCCCTGCGGACCCGGATACCTTTCCGGAGGCGGAAACCCTGGTGCGGCGCGCCGGGGAACGGGGCCTCCGCATAGCCGTGGCCGAATCCTGCACGGCGGGGCTCGTGGCGGAGCTCCTGGCCCGGATACCCGGAGCTTCCCGGGTCCTGTGGGGCTCCTTTGTTGCCTATACCGTGGAGGCGAAGACCTGTATGCTCAAGATAGACGGGGACCTCATAGCCCGTTACGGGGCGGTAAGCCGGGAAACCGCCCTGCTCATGGCGGAGGCGGCCCTCGCCCTGAGCGGCGCGGATCGCGCGGTTTCCGTAACCGGCCTCGCCGGGCCCGAAGGCGACGGCACGGCGGTACCCGTGGGAACGGTCTGGATAGGCCTTGCCCGGCAGGACGGGGCGGCGGAGGCTCATTCCTTCAGCTACGATCTGCCCCGGAACGAGCTTCGCAGGGCCGCCGCCAGGGAAGCCCTGGAGCTTCTCCGCCGCTCCCTGGACTAGTACGGTGTCTGCAATTAAGCTGTGAGTAAGACGAGGAGAATATTAACCGCGGACTAGACTTTTTGTTCAAAATTCCTTCTTCGTCCGTGAAATCTGTCTTGTCCGTGGTTATATTAAAAATTTGTCCTTACGCATAGATTCACATATACGACACAGACTGCGTACGAGCCCCCCCGCAAGGCGGCGGACTTGGCCGTGATGTCTCACGTAAAAATTACTGAAAGGGTTTGGGGGGCGTTGCTGCTGAAAGCCTGCGGCTTTCAGCTTGGGAGTTTTGCTGCGCAAAACTCCAGGGAGAGAGCACGGGGCGTTGCGGGGTGTCCCCGCACGGGGGTAGCCGGAGACCCCGGAGCCCGGCTTGCCGGGTGAGGAGGCTCCGGCGTAGGGGGCTTGGCCCCATATGCGTACACTTAAGCAGAGCTGAAAGAACACATCTGGGGAATCCTCTTGCGCTTCGAGTCGGCGCACAGGAGCGGCAGGCGGTGAAGACGGTTATACCAGGCGGAACACA
>JAISQV010000190.1 GCA_031273985.1 Spirochaetaceae bacterium
CCGTACCTGTTACAGATACCGCCTTTGAGAAATACATATAGCCAATATAATCACTGGCGCTTTCAGTTTCCCTGGAAAGGCCAATTTCCGCCAGTACAGTTTCGCCCTCAACAAGAACAAGCCCCCCGTCGAGAATTTTTACGTCCGAAGGGTTTACGCTCACTCCAGGGTCTAGACCTCTAATCGGCTCCAAATACTGATCGTCTACCGTGGCGGGAAGGTCTAACGTCAACTTACCGTTGGTAACGGTTCCGGCGGGTACGGGTAAAAGATCATAACCAAAACCATCACGCCAAATTCTAATTTTGACGGTCCCGTTTCCGGTATAGGGGGTTGTGCTTTCTTTATCTTCCACTCTGAGGTATACCTGCGCCCCGTTTTCCAAACCGCTGAGCAGTGTGGTAACATCGTCTCCCGGCGGCGGGCCGTTGGGATCCTCGCAGCCAACCGCCAGAACCAGACCGAACATCAGCGCAAGGCTGACAATTCCCGAAACAAATATTTTGCTTTTCATCATGGGCCTCCTGTGTGCAATTTTTCAGGGAAGGCGTCATGCGAATAGTAGCCGCCGGAATACTGCCGCGCATAACGCCTTGGGTACGCGATCATGCGCGTAGGGCATATCCGTATCTTTGCGGCTTTGCCGCTCTGATGCCGATGAATCCGGGGGGTGAAGCATGGTCCCGCTTTGGGGCAAAGCCCGGGCGTATGCAGGGTTGTGCGGGGAGAAGGGTTACGGCGAAGGTCCGCCGGTAAAGGGGTTAACGCGCTGTCAGGTAAGCCACGGGGGGGGGGGGGGTATGACGGCGGCAAGCTTAGCGGGGCGGCGTTGCGCCGATCCGGTCATGCTTTCCGTACCCGTCATGTCAGACAAATCAAGCCCCCTTGGTTCCGGCCCGCAGGCCGGTGAGTATACTACGACAGGTTTCTGGAAAGAGTCAAGCGGCGCTTCGCGCCGCAGGGAGAAGGCCGGGGGCGTTGCTGCTGAAAACCGCTTCACGGTTTTCAGCTTGGGAGTTTTGCTGCGCAAAACTCCGGGAGAGAATACGGGGGCGTTGCGGGGGCTGGCCCCCGCATTGGGGGTAGCGGAAGCCCCCGCAGGGCCGCAGGCCCGAGGAGGCTGGAGCGTAGGGGGCTCGGCCCCCTCCCTGCTTCTTGCTCCCTGCTCCCGCTTCTGCTATGCTGGGGGCATGAGTAACGATGGCCGCCTTACCCGGCAGGAAGCGTGGGACCTCTTGCGAAGGCACAACAGTGATCCCTTTCACCTTCAGCACGCCCTCACCGTGGAGGGGGTGATGAAATACTACGCGAGGGATTTGGGCTTTCCGGCGGAGGAGGAATTCTGGGGGAACGTGGGGCTGCTCCACGATATTGATTTTGAGGAATACCCCGGCGAACACTGTCTTAGAGCGCCGGAATTGCTGCGGGCCGGGGGCGCCGGGGAGGACCTGATCCATGCCGTAGTGAGCCACGGCTTTGAGCTTACCGTTGACGTAAAGCCGGAGCATATCATGGAGAAGGCGCTCTATGCCTGCGACGAACTTACGGGGCTCATCTGGGCGGCGGCGATCATCCGGCCTTCCCGGAGCGTGCAGGACCTGGAAGTAAAATCTGTCAAAAAGAAGTACAAGGTTCCTAACTTCGCCGCCGGATGTTCCCGGCAGGTGATAGAAAAAGGCGCCGCCATGCTGGGCTGGGAGCTGGACCTCCTCATCGAAAAAACTATTCTCGCCATGCGTTCCTGCGAGGCGGAGGTGGCCGGCGCCATGGAAAGCCTCGGCGCGTGAAGGCGGTAATCGCCATGTCCGGCGGGGTGGACAGTTCCGTTGCGGCGGCTCTGATGCTGGAAGCGGGCTGCGAGTGCGCCGGTATAACACTAAAGCTGTTCTCCGGGGAGGACCTTGACGAGGGTTCGCCGGATATGGTTCCGCGCCCGGACCCCCGGAGCCGCCGGGGTTGCTGCTCCCTCGCGGACGTGAACGACGCCCGGGATGTGGCCTTCAGGCTGGGCATCCCCCACTATGTGCTCAACTTCCGGGACACCTTCCGGGAAGAGGTGATAGACCGTTTTGTCGCCGCCTACGAGGGGGGCGACACCCCCAACCCCTGTATAGACTGCAACCGCTACATCAAGTTTGACCGGCTCCTCCACAGGGCGCGGCAGCTTGAGTTTGACCTCCTTGTTACGGGCCACTATGCCCGGACTGAAGTTTCCGCTTCGCGCTGCCTCCTCAAGAGGGCGGCGGACCCTGCCAAGGACCAGAGCTACGTGCTCTACACCCTCACCCAGGACCAGTTGGCCTCCATCCGCTTCCCCCTGGGGGGCCTGACCAAGGCTGAGGTGCGGCGACTGGCCGGGGAGCGGGGCTTCATCAATGCCGGCAAGCGGGACAGCCAGGATATTTGCTTTGTCCCCGGCGGGGACTACGGCGCCTTTATTGAGCGCCGCACCGGACGCCCGCTTGCGGAGGGGGACATTCTCGATCTTGAGGGAAGGGTCCTGGGGCGGCACCGGGGCGCGGCGCGTTA
>JAISQV010000214.1 GCA_031273985.1 Spirochaetaceae bacterium
AAATTCCTGGTTCCCCTTAAAATACTCAATCCAGGCCGAAGAATCTATAATATTATTTTTCATCTTTTCCTCAACTTATCTAAATCAATATCCAACGATATTTTCCCAAAATATTGCGCTAATTCCTTGACTTTTTCCCTTTGGATAATATTTTCCAGGGCATATTTAATTAAATCCGTTTTTTTTGATATATTGGTTATATTCATTGCTTCATTAACCAATGTATCGGGCAAATCCAATGTAGTTCTCATAAACACCTCTTAACATATTATAATATCATAATGTCTGTATTGTCAAGTATTTTTTTATGTATTTTGTGAAAATTTTCATGTATTTTTAGACAAATTTTAGCACAATTTCGCCCAACACCCTTTGTACGCAACCCTGCGCGCGCCCCGGCCGGGAGGGCCTTGCGCGGAAGAGGCCCTTTGACCGTATAATGCCCCATGCGCCGCGCCGTCCTGTTCCTTGCCCTCTGCGTCCTGGGCGCCCCCACCCTCGCCGCCCAGGGCACGGAGGAGCGCCCCGTGACGGAAGCCCTCGGCAGGGCCCGCTCCCTGGAGGATTCCGTACTGGCCGCTCAGGTGCTTCTGACGGGGATAGACGGCAAGGGCGTCCTGGGGCCCGGCATGGCGGCCCTGCTGGGGGAGGTCCCCGCCGGGGGGGTGCTGCTGTTCCGCTACAACCTCTCCGTGAGGCGGGAGGAGGTCGCCCCCTTTCTGGCCCAGGTGCGGGCGGCGGCGCTTTTCCGGGGCGGGGAGGACCTTCCCCCCCTCATCGCCGTGGACCACGAGGGGGGGCTCGTGCACCGCCTGGGGGAGGGCCTCACCCGGCTGCCCCCGCCCCTCTCCTACTGGGAGCGCCTGCGGGACGGCGGGGACCGGGAGGCTATTCTCCGGGACCTGGAAGAAAGCGCCTTCCGTTCCGGCGGGGAACTCCGGGAGCTGGGAATCACCGTGAACCTTGCCCCGGTGGCGGAAACCCTGAGCCCGGAGAACCGCGATTTTCTGGGAAGCCGCTCCTACGGGCCGGACCCGGCCTTTGTGGAGGATGCGGCCTCGGCCTTCATCCGGGGCATGGGCCGGGCGGGCGTGGTCTGCGTGGTCAAGCACTTCCCCGGCAGCTCCGGCGATCCTCACCGGCAGGCGGTTTCCCTGGCGGGGGACCGGGCCGCCCTCAACAGCCTGGTCCGGCCCCTGGCGGCCCTGCTCCGCTCCGCCCCGCTGGTGATGGTTTCCCACGTCCGGGTCCCCGCCTGGGACGCGGGGCAAAGCGCCAGCCTTTCCCCGGCGGTGATGGGCCGCTGGCTCCGGGGGGAGCTGGGCTTTGACGGGGCGGTGCTGGCGGACGACTTTTCCATGGCCGGGAGCAGCGAGCGGGACAACGGGCGGGCGGCGGTGGCGGCCCTCAACGCGGGGGCGGACTGGATCATGTGCTGGCCTTCCAACCTGGCCGCCACCCGCCGGGCGATCCTTGCAGCCCTGGCGTCGGGGGCCCTCCCCAGGGAAAGGCTTGTCGAGGCGGCGGCCCGGATCATCGCCGTCAAGCTGCGGCTCCGCAACGAAGCGCCGGGCGGCGTGCCGTGAGCGGCTCCGTGAGCGGGCCCCTGAAGGCCGCCCCCGAAGCCGCGCCGCCCGGGGGAACTCCGCCTTTGGCGGAACGGATCCTCTACCGGAGCGGGCGCTTCATCGTGGTGAACAAACTCATCGGCGAAGCCTCGGAAGAGGCCCCCGGCATGAAGGACCTCCCCGCCCTTCTCAGAGAAACCACCGGGGAGGGGCCCTGGTTCGCCGTAAACCGCCTGGACGTGCCCGTTTCCGGCTGCGCGCTCCTTGCCCAAACCGGGGAAGCCCTGGCCCAGGCCCACGAACAGTTCCGGCTGGGCCTTGTGGAAAAGCGCTACTGGGCCATAACGGAAATGCCGGAAGACCCCGAGGCCATCCCGGAGCGGGGCGAACTGATTCACTGGATTGCCGAAGATTCCCGGCGCAACCGGAGCCGCGCCTTTGACGAAAAAGCGCCGGGCCGGAAGCGGGCGGAACTGCGCTACCGCGTGGCGGGCCGGGGCGACAGCAGCCTCTTTCTGGAAATAGAACTTATCACGGGCAGGCGCCACCAAATCCGCGCCCAACTGGAGACGCTGGGCCTCCACATCCGGGGCGACCTAAAATACGGCGCCCGGCGCAGCGAAAAGCGCGGCGGCATCCGGCTCCACGCATACTCACTGGGCTTCCTCGACGCCGTGCCCGTCAGGGCCGCAGCGCCGCCGCCCCTCATGGACCGCCTCTGGGAAGCCGCCGCCGCCGTGCTGACCCCCACATGAAGAGGGAGAAGAAGAATCAGGAGGGGGAAGTCTCCCCCTACGCCCGGCCCAAGGTGCCGGGCTACCCCCTCAGCGGGGGGACACCCCCCGCAACGCCCCCCGGCGCCCCCGCTAAACGGGAGCCGCCTCGAATAAAGAATTTATAACCACCAAGGGCACGAAGTACACGAAGGAATAAAGATGATTACGGAGGAACAAGAAAAACCCGCTGAAAGACGGGGGCGCGGTCACACAAAAGAACGGGGGCCCTGGGGCCCCCGTTCTTTTTACCGGCTCCCGTGCGCCGGCGGCACGTGGTTAGGTATCGCCGGTGATCACAAGTGTTGTAGCACTCCCCGCTTTAAGGGTTCCCGGTGCACTGCTGGGAGAGGAATCCTCGCCTCCAATGGCGGTTGCTGTGTCAATATTTAGATCAATACCCCACTTTATTTTACCTACGACAGCTTCAGCCGAATTAGAAGCAGCTGCCGAGCTACTATAGGTAACCGTCCAGACATCGTCGTTTTCTTCGTATGTCAGGTAAGCCGCCGTTGTAAGAGGATCCGCAGTCTCATAGACACTCAATAAAACCTTGCTGTGATCAGTACCGCTGGAAGTTTCAATGTCGCTGTCTCCATCTGCAGCAAAAAGTTCCCCACCATCGACCAGCTTAATCACCGAAGTAGTAGCATCACCCAACACAATCTGAGCTGCGTTGCCAACTGCGCCTATTGTAATGCTCCCGCCGGTCCCTACCTCAATCTCCGTGGCTGCGGCAAGCTTAAGGGTAGCGGCGGCGGCATTGGCTGCTTCATAGGTCCCTTGCTTGAGGGTTGCCCCGGCAATGGTTACCGCTCCCGTTCCGCCCCCCGCCACAAGGCTGCCGGTAGTCGGCACCTCAATGTACGCACCATTTCCGGGCACCGTCAGGTCGGTGTCGCTGGCAATGATTACCCCGGTGGTAGCCTCACCAACAATAATTACCCCGGTGGCCTTAAAGTTTTCGGCGATGGTGTTTACAGCGGAAAGGGTTACGCCCCCGGTGTTTTTGATAGTGATCTTATTGGTGCCGCCACTGGTATCAGGCAACTCCGCTGTCAGGGTAACCTCGCCCGTGCCATCTATGACAAAGGGGAGTTGGACCGCATCATTAATATCCTCGGATATTGTTGTCACGCCATTAAAGGTCAGGACGCTTCCGCTGGCGGTGACTAGGGTGTCTATGTCGGCCCTGCTGGTTACGGTAAGGTTTTCGCCCAAGGTCAGCTCGTCCACATCCAGGCTTCCCGCCGTCAGAGCATATGCCCCGGTTACGGTAACCTCGTCGGCCTCAAGCTTGCCGGCTACAGTAACTACGCCGGTAGCGGTCAGGCTCTCCGCTGTCAGGTCGCCTCCGTTGGTGGTGGTAACGGCGCCGGAGGTAATGGCCCCGCCTACCTCGGCATCACCGGCTACGTAAACAGTACCAGTACCTGTGTTAAGGTTGCCCGTCAAGACCAGGCTGGTCGCAACCAGGTTGCCGTTGGCGGCGCTGGTGTTAATATTGGCGGCGGAGATAAGGCCATCTACGTCAATGTAGCCGCTGGTAATGGTAATATCTTTGGCGGTAAGGTCTCCGCCCACATCAATAGTACCACTGGACGTTACATCATAATAGGGGCCTGTTCCGGCAGTAACGTCACCGCCGGCGGTAAGGCCGGTAAGGGCCGTCTGCGCCGCCCCGAAGGTAACATCCCCGCCGACGTTTACGCTGCCGGTGATGGCGCCGGTGGCGTTGGTCGTGAGGTCGCCCAGTACGTTAATACCACCTGTTGCCGCGAGCGTGGCGTTTACCGCGAGGTCGTCCGTTACGTTAATGGTAGCAGCACCCAGGGCGGCGGCGGCGCTAACCGTGGCGTTGCCGAATACAGTAAGCGTTTTACCGGCAAGTTCATTGCCGGAGATGGCAACCGGGATCGCCGGGTTGTCCTGCAGTACGTTGAAAGGGCCAACTCCGGCATAGCTTGGGTTTGCGCTGGCGAGCAGTCCGGCTGTCCCACCTATATCAGCCGCCAAAGCCGCAGGAGCGATAATAGTCTGGCCATTACCATCAATTGTCGCCCCCGCCTGAATCGATACGGCCTCCTCGGCTACAATCGCCAAAACTGATATGCCAGGGCCGAGCTTGTAAGCGGCGGGTCCTACAAACTTTACAGCTTTGGCGGCCCTGTCCGCCGGAATGGTAACGACGCCCGCATCACTCTGGGTAACCCCGGCAAACTCAACATCGTATGCGGTATTGTCGATGTACCTCTGGATAGCCTTCGTTGAAAGGGGTCCCGTCAGTACCGTGAGGCCGGGCAGACCAGAAGCGCCATCTTGGCCGTCATTGCCGTCCGCGCCAGCTCCCCCGCCGCCGTTCGCACCAGGCTCCCCGGCCGCTCCGGGTGTTCCTTCAGCGCCCGGCGCGCCGTCCGATCCCGCTGGGCCCTCGGGCCCCACCGGGCCTTCGCAGCCCGCCACTATCAGCATGACCGCCATCAGCGCCACGCTTCCGAAAAAAAGGCTTCTTTTCAACATGAAAGCCCCCTTCTAAGTAATATGCCCCGGTTACACCGGCGCAGCCCGGCACGCCGGGCTTAAAAAGAGGA
>JAISQV010000249.1 GCA_031273985.1 Spirochaetaceae bacterium
AATTCTTCCCCCCGTCCTGCTCCTGTGCCGCCCGCGCGCTACAGGATTGCCGTGCCGGGCGCGTAACGTTCCAGGGCGGCCCTGCCCAGGGCCTCAAGCTCCTCTATGCCCAGCAGGGCCGGGTCGTACTCGATGAGGAGGCTCCCCGTCAGGGGCTTCACCTCCGCCCCGGTAACGCCGGGGATGGCCTTTACCTCAGCGAGCACCCCGGCGGCCAGACTCTCGTTTTTTAACAGGGCAAGGCGGAGCCGGACCCTTCCGGGCACAAAACTTACTATCATGGCCGGGCCTCCCTGCCCAGGAGGGGCCTCATGCTGTTCAGGCTGAGCATGAGGGTGGTCAAATTGTGGAGGACCATGGAGGCGCTGCCCGTCCGGTTCCCCAGGATGCCCGTCAGCATGAGGGCGCTGTTAATGCCCGCCGCCAGGACTATATTGCTGCGGATTTTCTTCATGGCCCGCTCCGCGATAAGCCGCCCGGCGACCAGCGGGTAGAGGCTGGGGGCCCTGAGCGTGATACCGGCGACTTCGCGGCTCAGATCCGCGCCCTCCTTCATGGCTATACCCACCGTGGCGGCGGACATGGCCGGGGAATCATTGAGGCCGTCCCCCACCATGGCCACGGCAAGGCCCCTGTCCCGCAGGGCCTTCACTATCGCGGTCTTCTCGTCCGGGAGCAGTTCCCCCCGGAAGGAGTCCACCCCAAGGCGCTTCGCTATGCCCTCCGTGGTGCGCTGGTTATCGCCGGAGAGGAGATAGATACGCCTGATCCCCAGGGCGCGCAGCATGGCAATCACCTCGGGGCCTTCCTCCCTGGGCGGATCGTCGATCACAAAAACAGCGGCAAGAACCCCGTCCACGGCGAGGTAGAGGAGGGACTTGCCCTCCGCCGCAATCTTTGCCTCGTCCCCCTGCGCAATGGAAATATCGATACGCTCATCTTCGCTTATAAAATGCCGGGAGCCTATGACCGTGCGCTTCCCCTGGTAAGCGGTAACTATCCCGTGGGCGGCGATGTACGTTACGCTGCTGTGATCCTCCCGGTGTTTGACGCCCTGCTCATTGGCGTAGCGCAGAATCGATTTTGCCACCGGGTGGGGAAAATGCTCCTCCATACAGGCGGCTATCCTGAGCGCGTTCCTGGATTTGAAGCCGTTGTAGACGATGATACGGTCCAGCGCCGGAGCGGCCCTGGTAAGGGTGCCGGTCTTGTCAAACACGATAGTGTCCACCGAGGCAAGGGCTTCGAGGGACGCGCCGCCCTTAAAGAATATACCGTTGTTCAGCCCCTCCCGCATGGCGGCAAGAAAAACCAGGGGTGTGGACAACTTTATGGGGCAGGAATAATCCACGGAAAGAACCGCCCGTGCCTTCGCAAGGCCTCCCCCCAGCACGGCGGTGCCCCCGGCTATGAGAAAACTAAAGGGCACCAGCCGGTCGGCAAGCTCGTAGGCTTTCAACTCTGTCCCGGCCTTGGCCGCCTCGGACTGGGCGATAAGGGCGAGAATCTTCTGGAAGCGCGTATCCCCGGCCTTCTTGCGCGCCTCCACGACAATCTCCCCTTCCTCCACCACGGTCCCCGCGTGAACACTATGATCCGCTTCCCGGAACGCCGCCAGAGCCTCGCCGGTCATGGACGCCTCGTTTACCAGGGCGCTGCCGGAAACCACCCGGCCGTCCACGGGGATCATGGCGCCGGTCCTGATCACGACCCTATCGCCCGGCTCAAGCTGCGATGCGGGAATCTCCGCGTCCCCGTCCTCCCGCCTGACCCACACATTACCTATAGTAAAGGAAAGCTTCTCCGCAAGATTCGCCCGGGACCGGTACTTTGCCCACTCCTCCAGATACTCCCCCGTCTTCAGGAGGGCCATCAGCGTGGAGGCGGACCTGTAATCGCCGTCCAGCAGGCTCAGGCCAATCGCCGAAGCGTCCAGCAGCGGCACGTCCATTCTCAGGGCGGCCAGGGACTTGAGCCCCCGGTAAAAAAAAGAAAGCGCCGTAAACACCGTCAGGAGGGGCCTGATCTGGGGCGGGCAGAACAGCCGGAAGAGCTGCCCCGCGGCAAAAGAATAGGGGCTCCGGCGGGGCTCCGCCAGCTCCTCCTTCCCGATCTTCCTGGGCGGCAGGTCCAGATTCCCCACCAGCGCCGCCAGGCCGGAGAGACTGAGAACCCCCTCGTCATAATAAATCAGGATACTCCCGCTCAGCGGGTTTACGGAAGCGCTGTTCACCCCGGAAACCCCGGAAAGGTACTGCCCCAGCTCCTCGGTCTGACAGCCCCTCAATTCCGGCGGGGGCACACGGAACCGCGCCCTGCCGGGGAGCGAATGAACCAGCGCCGCGTGAAGCATCAGGTAGCCGCTTTCCCGGCCTTCCTCTGCGCGTCCGCCTCGGCAAGAATATCCTCGGCGGATTCCTTAATCGTCTCGGCGGCCTCCACGGCCATATCTTTGATGTCCATGATACCGCCCACAGCCCTGGTGCAGAGCTTGCGGATCTCCTTACTGTTCTTGCAGATCAACGCCCCCGCCACAGCGCCGCCGAGAAAAACCAGCCCGTACTTCCACCAATTGTTCATAAAAACCTCCTCACGCCGTTATCTTCAATAATAAAGCTAAGAGGGGGCCAAGCCCCCTGCGCTCCAGCCTCCTCACCCGGCAAGCCGGGCTCCGGGGTCTTCCGCTACCCCCAATGCGGGGGAGCACAAAGGGCAACCGCAGGTTGTCTACGCAGGAATTTGGCCTGCTCCGGCGCAGAAAAATTCCCCCGTTTACCATAAGTACCCTCCGCCTTTAGGCGGAAGGGTGCGCCGCGGCCCCCGCAACACCCCCGTCCTCTTCCCGGAGTTTGCGCGGGTAAGGCTCCCCCGGACTCAATAAACAGTTATACTCCCCTTACTATCACACTCCCTTATATAGCCCCCCGGACAAAGAGTCAACACCGCCCCTCCACCCTCTTGTTTCGTCTCTTTCGCGCTTTTCGTGGTTATTCTTCTTCATTCTTCTTTTGTCCGTGTAGTGCCCGTGGTTGAACTCTTCTCTTCTAACTCCTCACTGCTGCGCTTCGAAGAACCCGCTTGCGCGGGGGATGCCGCTTGCTCTCTGCCCTGCCCTCGGTTAAACTGACTACAGGAGCGCAGCCATGCCGGAAAAAAGAAACCTTTACCTGACCAAGCCGCTGAGGGCGGGGCTGTCCCTGTCGCTGGTCCTGCTGCCGGCGCTGCTGGCGGCCCAGCCGGTGGATAGGGAAGAACTACAGGCGGGCAGCGCCCCCATCGAATTCATCAACTACGAGGGCCCGCACGCCCGGATCGAGACCCTCGAACAGATCCGCGGCATAGGGGCCAGCCTGGGAACGGTGATCGCCTCCGGGGTCCCCCAGGCGGGAAGCGGGGAGCGTTACTTCGTGATCCACTCCGTAACGGGCCCGGAGGGAAACAAACTCAACGCGGATATCTTTGTCCTGGGCGTGGACGCGGGGGTGGACCACATCAGGAACCTCAGGCTCATCATCCAGGGCTACCTGGAGGCCGCCTACGCATACCCGGCGCGGGACGCCGCGCTTCTTGCGGAATTCATTACGATCTACAACGCCGTGTTCCGGGGAAACTGGGACTACCTCAACGGCCGCTACAAGACCGCGGTCATGGGCCACCTGGTACGGGAACGGGCGGGGCTCTCCATACGCTTCGACGAATGGCCGGGCCAGGCCATGCTGCTCATACCCCTGGCCACGGCTGCGGCGGGCTCCCTCAGCGCCGTGGACACCACGTCCCTCACCGCCCCGGAGGTGGTGGCGGATATGCGTTCCCAGGAGGATCGCGGCGTGGAGACCCGCCGGGAGATGGTGGAGTTGAAGGAGCGGGAGGCGGCGGAGGCGGAGCGGCAGGCCGCGGAGCAGCGCGAGGCGGCGGAACAGGCCCGGGCCCAGGTTGACCGGGGGCGGGAAGAGGCGGCCCGTGAACGGGAACAGATAGCCCGGGAGCGGGAGCAAATAGCCCGTGAACGGGAACAGGCCGCCACCCCGGAAGCCCCCGCCGGAAACGTCCCGGCGGAGCAGGCCCGGCGGGAAGAAGAGCTGGCCGCCCGTGAAGAGGCCCTGGCGGAGCAGGAAGCGCAGTTGGACCGCGCCGAAGAAGAGGCCGCCGCACAGCGCGGGGAGGCGGAGGAAACCCAGGCCTTTGCCGAGCGCAAGGAGGAGGAGGCCCGACAGGAAAGGCAGGAAATTGCCAGGGATCAGCAGGTCATCATAGCGGAGCAGGACAGGGCCGAACCCGCGCCCCCCGCGGGGATCCTGGGCGTTGCGCTGCGCGGGGCGGAATCCTCCCTGGGCCGGGTGGTGCGGCTCAACGCGGCCACGGGGTCGCAGATCCGCGCCGGGGGGATGAGCACCGTCAACGCCCGCTCCCTGATCCAGGCGGGGGGGAAGCTGATCGCCATAGCCGGGGAGAACCAGGGCGGCGCCGCCATCAGGCTGGTGGAGATAAACCCGGAAACCCTGGAGATGGCCGCCCAGGGCGATGTGGACATACATCCCCAGAGCCTCCTCTGGCAGAGCGGGGACAACCTCTACGCCATCACCCTGGTCAACGGGCGGCCCTACCTGGCCCGCTTCAACACGAACCTTGCCCGCGTAGCCCAGTCGGCGATCACGGTGCACCCCCTGGGCGCGCCCAGCGTGTCCGGGGACGCGCTGGTCATACAGCGGGAGGACGGCTCCGTGGCGCTGCTTAACGTGGCGGATCTGTCGGAACGGCGCTGAGACGCGGCTCAGGCCCCGCGGTCAGGCTCAGTTTTTCCCGGCGCCCCGCCGCTCCAGCGGCTCGTAGGGAATGCGCCGCTGTACGCACTTATAGGCGGGGCGTATGATCCGGCCCCCGGAGACAATCTCCTCCATGCGGTGGGCGCACCAGCCCGCCACGCGGCTGATGGCAAAGATCGGCGTGTACAGTTCCGGCGGTATGCCCAGCATCTTGTAGACGAAGCCCGAATAAAAATCCACGTTGATGCACTTGTCGGTACCCTTGACCCGCCGGAAAACCTCCGGCGCGAGGCGCTCCACCAGGCGGTAGAGGTTGAGCTCGTCGGAGTAACCCTTGAGTTCCGCCAGGGCTATGGCCTTGTCCCGGAGAAGCCGGGCCCGGGGATCGGAGATGGTGTACACCGCGTGACCCAGCCCGTAGATGAGCCCGGAGCCGTCGTAGACTTCCCCGGCAAGAATCTTTTCAAGATAGTCCGCCACGGCTCCCTCGTTCTCCCAATCCCGCACATGATTCTTGAGATCGTCCATCATGGCCACCACCTTGCCGTTGGCGCCCCCGTGCTTGAAGCCCTTGAGGGAATTGATCCCCGCGGTAATGGCCGCGTAGGTATCGGTTTCGGCTGAGGAAAGCAGGTGCACGGCAAAGGTAGAATTATTACCGCCCCCGTGCTCCGCGTGCAGCACCAGGGCCAGGTCCAGAATCTCAGCCTCCAGGCGGGTAAACTTCTGATCCGGCCGAATAAGGGCCAGAATACTCTCCGCACTGGCGGTATGCGTTTCCGGCAGATGCACGATAAGCGAATCATGATCGTAGTAATGCTTTTTTATCATGTAGGAATAGGCCGCTATCGTGGGGAAGCGGGCAATCAATTCCAGACACTGCCGCAGCACATTCTCCGGGGAAAGATTCTCCGGGTCATCGTCGTAGGAGTACAGCGTAAGCACCGAGCGGCCCAGCTTGTTCATGATGTCCCGCGAAGGAGCCTTCATGATGGAATCCTCCGCAAAATTTTTGGGCAGTATCCTTTTCTCGCCAAGCAGCGCGCTGAACGCGTCGAGCTGCTCCCTGTCGGGAAGGGTGCCGAACATGAGAAGGTACACCGTCTCCTCAAACCCGTAGCGTCCCTCCCGCGCGGCGGCGGCGGCCAGGTCCTCCACGTCTATACCCCGGTAGTAAAGCTTCCCGTCCACGGGAACCTTCTCCCCCTCGTCGATAATATAGCCATGAACATCCCCGATGCGCGTAAGCCCCACCAGTACGCCCGTCCCGTCGGCATTGCGGAGACCGCGCTTCACGTTGTACCTGTCATAGAGTTCCGCCTCGATGTAATCATTCCCGACCACTCTTGATGCATAATCCAGCTCTCCGGCCATCGACCCAACCTCCGCCGTATAATTATACGAAACGCTAGCAGAAACTGAATAAAGTTACAATACAGGAAGTAAGGAGGGGGGCCGATTACCATGCCGTTTTTGCGCAGCCCTTAACTACCGCCCGGCCCCCCCACGCTCCAAAGGTTTTGGCCGCGTCCGCGGCCAAAACGCTTTTGCGCTACCCCCCTATAGGATGCCCCAAAGGAGCGTATCGCGTATAAGGAAGGTGAAGAATCTTGCACCAAGGCGCACGAAGGAAGAACCATTCTGCGCCTTCGTGTAACTCTTCATCTTCCTTCGTGCCCTCTTCGTGGTTAAATTTATTCGCGGCTCTTCCTTTGTGTCTCTTTCTGCGCCCCTGTGTAAATTCTTCGCGGGTTCGCCGATAATAGGGCATGGTATCCGTCCGTCCCCCCTGCGCGGCGCTGCTGCTGCTCCTTGCGGCCTGCGCCGGCCAGCCTCCGGCCCGGCCCCTTCCCGTGCCGGTGCTCCGTTACGAAACCCTGGAGGGGGAGGGGCCGGGCGAGGTCTCCCTCCTCTTCACCCTGGACGCGGAGAATCCCTCCGGGGAGGCGGCGGAACTCCGCATAACAGACTGGGGGGCCAGCCTCAACGGGCGCTCTCTGAGCCGGGACGGGGAGGCGGAACTCCGCGTGGGGGATCAGGGAGCGCCGCAGGACGGAAGCCTCCCCGCCCTGGCCGCCGGGGAGACGCGGAGCTTCCCCCTCCGGCTGAACCTCAACCTGGAAGCCCTCCTCGGCGAGGCCGCTCCGGAAACCCGTGAGGGGGAGGCGGCGCTGGACCTGGAACTCCGCTACTCGTACCCCGGCTCCGGGGCCCCCGAAGCCGGGGCGCTTAGGATCCGGCTCAGGCGGGAGGCCCGCTTCCCCCTGATCCGGGAGCCCCGCTTCAGCATACGCTCCATAGGCGTCAAGAGGGCGGAACTCATCAATACCCGCTTCCTCGTTACGATCAGCGTGGACAACCCCAACGCCTTTCCCGTGGCCCTTTCCGCCTTCTCCTACGAACTCTACAACCGGGGCCGCTTCTGGGCGGGGGGAACCATGGAACGGGTGCTCGACGTGCCCGCCGCATCCTCCGCGGAGGCGGAACTTGCCCTGGTCATGAACTTTATCAACATGAACCGCGGCCTTTTGGACGAAATCGCCGCGCTCCGGCAGGTGGATTACCGCTTCACCGGCACGGCGCTGGTAAACACGGGCTTTGCCTTTCTGCCGCACTTCCGCTGGACCTACGATTCATCGGGGAGCACCCTTGTTACGGAGTAAGGTCCCGGCCTTGATTTGTTCGCGGACCTCTCCGGGCTGTCTGTGTGGCCCGTGGTTAATCCTAATTTGTAAGGAGTCTGAGCCATGTACAGCGATTCCGCCTACAGCGTCAGCCTGGGCAGCCGCCGGAAAGCCCTTTTCCGGCTGACCCTCGTAGCCCTCTTCGCCGCCCTTACCGCGGCGGGGGCCTTCATCTCCATCCCCCTGCCCCTCTCCCCGGTGCCCATCGTCTTACAGAACCTCCTGGCCCTGCTTGCCGGCCTGGTCCTGGGGCCGGTCATGGGCTCCCTGGCGGTGATTCTCTACCTTGCCGTGGGGGCCCTGGGGGCTCCGGTCTTTGCCGGCGGAACCGGGGGCTTTGTCCGCTTCCTGGGCCCCACCGGCGGCTTCCTGGCCGGTTATGTCCTCGCCGCCCTCGTGGCGGGCCTCTTCACGGGAAGGCCCCGGCGCCGTCCCCTTTCCCGCCTCCGGATCCTGGCCGGGGCCGCGACGGGCCTCCTCGCCGTCTATATCCCCGGCCTCTTCCAGCTCAAACTGATCAGCGGCCTCCCCTGGCCCGCGGTCTTCGCGGCGGGCTGCCTCCCCTTCCTCCCCGGAGACGCCGTGAAATGCGCTGCGGCGGTGATCCTTACCCGGCGGCTCCGGCAGCTTGTTGCGGACCGCCTTGACTGAGCCCCCCCTGCTCTCACTGCGAAACATCTCGAAAATCTTCCCCGCCGGGGAAGGCCCGCGCCGGGTTCTGGACGGCGTGAATCTTGAAGTCTATCCGGGGGAATGCCTCATCATCGCCGGGCCCAACGGATCGGGGAAGACCCTGCTCATGAAGATCGCCGCAGGCCTCAGCGACCCGTCGGAGGGCGAGGTCCTCTACCGGGGAATCCCCCCCCGCGCCGCAG
>JAISQV010000120.1 GCA_031273985.1 Spirochaetaceae bacterium
CCACGAAAAGCACGAAAGATACGAAAAGAAGAGGAATAATGAGATGATTACTAGCAAAAATTTCGTGCTTTTCGTGTCTTTCGTGGTTACAATGAATCAAAGTAAACGCATATGGGGCCGAGCCCCCTACGCTCCAGCCTCCTCGGGCCTGCGGCCCTGCGGGGTCTTCCGCTACCCCCGTGCGGGGGAGCACGAAAGGCAGCCGCAGGCTGTCTACCGGGAAATTTGGCCTGCTCCGGCGCAGAAAAATTCCCCGTTTACCATAAGTACCCGCTGCCTTTAGGCGGCGGGGTGCGCCGCGGCCCCCGCAACGCCCCCCCGCTCTCCCCCTGGAGTTTGCGCAGAGCGCAAACTCCCAAGCTGAAAACCGCTTCGCGGTTTTCAGCAGCAACGCCCCCGGCCTTCTCCCCCTCGTTGGGGAGGCCGCCCTGTGCTGAAAGCCGCAGGCTTTCAGCACAGGAGCTAAAGACTAGAGTTCCAGGTAGGAATCGGCAAAGAGGGTTTGATTCATGATGATGTCCGCCGACTTAACCGCCTCCATGAGCCTCTGATCGCAGGGGTTCACAATCGCCGAGGTAAGCCCGTGGGCGATGGATATGGCCACCATGGTAGAATCCATGATGGGGCGTATGTGCTTGGGCATCATGTTGGACACATTGGATAGCCCGCCGGTGGAATTGAAACCCTGCTCGGAAAGCCAACTGATAAACTCCAGAGTCTCCTTCTGCTTTTCCTGCATACCCTTGATGACCAGGAACAGGGGATCGAACCAAAGGTCCTCGGACTCCATGCCGAGGCCGACGCCGTGTTCCAGCATTTCAAGGCAGTAGGTCTGACGCTCCTCGTTGTCCGAGGGGACCCCGGCCTTGGAGCAGAGGGCAATGACGATGGCGTCATTGGCGGCGGCCAGATCTATGTAGGACTTCCGGTCTCCGTCATCGGCGGAGTTCACAATGGGCTTTCCCTTGCTGCGGTTGTAAACCTTGATCCCCGCCTCAATGGCCTTCTGATTGGCCGTATCCAGGGCTATGGGCACATTGTCGAAATTCTCCTGAAGGAGTTTGACCCCCCACTGCATCAGCTCTTCGCCGCCCTTTTCGGCAGGCCCAATGTTCAGATCCAGGTAGGTGGCCCCGGCCTTGAGCTGCTCATCCGCCCGTTTCAGAATGGGCGCGGGATCACGCTTCTCCATAGCTTCCTTGATCACCGGAGAAATACAGTGAATCCGCTCGCCGATTATAATAAACTTACCCATGTTGCGCTCCTATGCGTTACTTGAGGTCCTTGAGGTATTTGACGAGGCCGACGGCCTCGTTAGGTCCGACCAGGATCTTCCAACCCTGTAGATTCTCCTCGAGTTCACCCTTGAGCACGGCTACCTTGCCGGGGATGATGAGGGTGCGGTTCTTCACCTTTCCTTCAATGTCCGCTTCCTTAAAGAATTTGGCTATGAGACCGGCGGAGAATTTACCCGCCGCCCAGGAGGTGAGTACCGAATAGCCCCCCGCATCAGCCACGATGAAGTTGACGGGTACGCCGGATCGCTCCAGCTCGCCGTTGACAACAAAGTAGGTAAGGGCGAAGTCCACGGTAATGGCGCAGACCGCATTCTCGTCG
Organism: Spirochaetaceae bacterium; assembly: GCA_031273985.1. Taxonomy (GTDB): domain Bacteria; phylum Spirochaetota; class Spirochaetia; order Treponematales; family Breznakiellaceae; genus JAISQV01. The sequence goes on from JAISQV010000120.1 coordinate 1,618, forward strand.
GCCCCGTTGACCGGGTAGACCTTCGGCTCCATCTTCATGGGCTTCTGGGGGTCCGTGTAAATGTTTTGCCGGAGGCCGTAGAGGGGCAAGGCCTGGGCGTAAGTCATGCTGCTCAAGACAATGATGGAACCGTACTTGAGGGTAAAGATCGAGGCAAGGGCAAGCTGCTGCACGGGATCATTGGGGGCAAGCTTGGCCAGATTGACGATGCTGGGATACCCAAAACTGCGGTCCCCGTCCTTCAAAGCCGCCCGGCGTATCTGTACCGTATTGGCAAAGGCGTCCTTCACGGAGGCGGACCCCACGTCAAGGATCAGGTTCTTGTTCCCCGCGCCTTCCAGTTTCTGCACCGTTTCGTAGAGGCTGTCCAGGTCCTTGGCGCTTACGCCGAGAACCACGCCGGCATCGGTAGCGATCTTGTTGAAGGCTTCCCAGTTTGATTCGTTGGCGCCGTTCAGGAGCGGTTTTCCCGCCTTGACCAGCTCCACCGCTTCCTTGGCGGCATCGGCATCGCTCACTTCGAGAATCAGGGTGCGGCCCGCCCCCTGCGCCTTCTTCACCGTGTCCAGAAAGGCGGCTTTGTCGCCCTTGTATTCCACGGCAATAAGATCCACGATCATGCGCTCGCCTATGCGCTCGTAATCTATGGTCTTTATCTGGGGAAGCCGCTCATCCACACAGTCCTGACAGACCTCCACCGCGTAGAGGCTCTTGGAAACAAAGGTCTTGTCATGCCGGAAGAGAACGGTTTCCCCGCCGAGCTTGTACTCCCCTTCGCCGGCCCCTATGGTGAGGGACTTCATGGGCGGGGCGGAAGCTTCGCTGAGCTGGGCCAGGGCCTCGGCGGAGATATCGGGGCACTTTTCGAGTTCTATGCCCCCCTGGGCAACCTTCATGGCAAAGGCCATGCAGGTCGGGCTTCCGCACTTCTTGCAGTTTGTTTTAGGCAAAACCTTAAAAATATCTAATCCTTTAAGCGCCATTTTCCTTCCTCCTAGATAATATCCGCAACGAGCTTGGCTACTGCTTCAACCGACTTGGGATGGCGCAGAATAACCGCGTTGGAACCGGCGGCAAGGGCCGCGGCGGCGGTAGAAACTTCCATAGCGATACCACGGTCCTCCCGGGGGCCCCAGCCCGGGGCGGCTTCCGCTTCGGACTTGAAGGATTCGCCCACCGCCCAGGTCTGCTCGCCTACAGGCGTAACGATGGGCATCTGGAGCTTATCGTCATTCTGGGTAAGGGCGGCCAGCTTTATCCGGTCCAGGGTGGACACCACATACTCAAAGCCGTAACCGGCGGCGGCGGTACCGACATTCATCACCACGCTTTCGTTCTTGATCCCCAGTTGGGAAATAAGCACGTTAAGCTGCTTGGCCAGATTGATGTCCACCGCGGATTCGGCGCCTATCTTCTGCCCGTAGGCCTGGACCGCGCCAACGGCGATGGATTTATGGTTGTCCTCTTTTGCGGAGAGGAGCAGCACATTCTTGCCTTCGAGAGCTTCGGCTATCTTCACAAAAAGCTGGCCGTCCTTCTCGGTGTTCTTGCTGCCCTGAATGGCCAAGGGCAGGGTTACCGCCTCGGCGACTTCCTTGCAGAGGGCCACACAGTCCTCAATGGGTTTATCCTCTCCATTGGGATCCGCGCTGTCGAGGACCAGGCTGATGAAGCCCGCGCCGGGGATCTCACAGGCCTTCTTCGCCACTTCGGGGATCGTATTGGCCCCCTCGTAGAATTTTCCCAGTTCCGGCAGGCTCCGGTCGGGCCCCAGGTCGGAAACCTCCACACCGATACGGGGAGGATTCTTGATGGTTTCATCAAAGCTGTAGAGGGGCAGCACATTTTCACCGCCCAGTGTAACAGCCTTGTCTCCGGTACCAATCGTTACTTCTTTGATGGTAGCCGAAAATTTTTGCGGGTTGCGTTTGAAAGGCATAACACACTCCTTCTTAAAATATCAGGCGGCGCCCCGAAAACGGCGCCGCCTACAAGCCGGGCGCTCCGCACCCGGCAGGTAACAAGTACAATTGACACTGCGGCCCATCCCAAAATCCCCTTGATTCCGGAAAAGCCCCTTACATCAGCGGTTCGAGCTGCAGGGCGGGATGCCCCTTCTCGCTGACAAAGGCAACGAGGGATTCGGGATCCTGGCTCACCTCTTCATCGGCGATCATGGAAGTAAAATTATCGATGTTGTAAAGCTCCTTCGCCGTCTTGTCGAGCCGGGCGCCGATGAATTCCTTCAGGGCCTTGGGCATCCAGACGATCCGCGCGGGGCCGCCTTCGGCTTTCATAAACTTCTTGGAGTAAATGAACTGCTTGCCGTGGCCCATGAAGCCCGGAGTCTGCACGCCGCCGCCGGTCATGGAGGCCATCTCCGAAAAGGTCATGCCCAGGGGGGTCTGGCCGGAATGTTCGCGGTTGACGATAACCACCCCGTTGGTGGAGGGTTCGATACCGCAGATACACTCGAAACAGCCGCAGCTCGTCATTGGGTCCTGCATGATGGAATAAAGCGTTACCTGCTGCAGGGAACCGTGGGAAGCTTCCTGCACGGCGTCGTTGACATCCTGCCAGATGCCCAGCACATCGTCCAGGGGCTCCTTCTTGGTAACCACCTTACAGGAACCGTTGGGGTCTATCTCGTTGGTAGCCTTGGCGTCAAGCCAGGACACGGCGCCGCAGAGACCGAGACGCTCGGGGGTAACGATGCAGACGTGGGCGGGGGAGAAGGACTGACAGAGGATGCAGGTGTAGAAGACTTCCACGCTTTCATCGGTGAGGGACTGAAGCCGCGCGTCCCGGGTCTCGTAGACCTTGTTGGCCTCGGCCTTGAGGTCCTTGAGCAGGGCAGGATCGGTAACCACCTTTACCTGGCACTTATCGATGATCGAATCGTAATCGCCCTTGAGCTTCGCGTAGAGAATCTCCCCGAAGTGCCTTGCCCGGAAACCGGCGGCCAGGGCGGTCTTGCTGACCCGGACGCGGATCAGATCCCGCTGGCCCGTGTGCATGATGCCTTCGGCGTAGTTCAGGTAGTGGTGAATCCGGCGTTCAAAAACCGGCTCAAAGTCCTTCTGCATATTCTTTCCGGAAAGCTCCACGATAAAGCCCATCTGGGAGCGGGCCCCTTCCGCGATGGTATCAATGTCGGGCCCTATCACTTCAATGCGGTGATCCTCGATCTCGTTGGCCTCTTTCGTGGTAACCCATTCGAAGCAGTCCAGCTTGGAACCGTCGATGTCGCAGTGCATATCCGCCCGGCGAATGATCTCACCCTCGAAGGCGGTGGAGAAGGCCACGGGAATGTCTATCTTCGTTACCTTGAGCTTGATGTCCCTGGCTTCCAGGGAAGTCTCGATCCAGTCCTTGGTATCTTCCTGGATGATGAGGCTCTTGGGAACCGGCCAGGTGTCGTTGGTATCGTTGGTGATGACCGGGAAGCCCATGGCAATGGCGCCGCCGCCGCAGGCCACGGTGATGTCCCGCACCGGCGCGAAGGCGTTGACGAAGGCCCGGATGCGCTTGAAGGTATAGTCGTCAAAGGCGTTGTGGTCCCCCGGCTGGGTATTGCCGAAGATCATCGCCGCCCGGTTCACGAGGGAGATGATGTGGGCCACGTGCCAGCGCTCGGGGCCGACGGGAACCACGCGGACGGAAAAGTTCATGTTGACCCCCATCCGCCGGGCCTGATCGATGATCTTGCCGATAAGGAAGACAAAAATGGCCCTGGACTGGTAGCCCTTGATCAGCTCCGCCGCCTCTTCGTCCGAGGGAGCCTCGTCCACGATGACCACGAAGCCGGGAATGTCTCCCGTAACGAGGGGGACCCCCAGCTCGCGCACTTCGGCGTCGCTCATGTGGCCCCAGTATTCCCGGTCGTTACCCTCGCCGTAGGGGGTGGCGGTATCGATGTACTTCACCGCCTCTATCACTTCCGCCGCCATGAAGGTCCCGAAACCGCGGCGGAAGGCGTCACCCAAACGTTGATTACGGGGCATCCATTCGGCCTTGGTTTCCTCAAAACCTTGCTTGAGTTCGCCCAGGGTGGTTACCTTCCGGTTCTGATAGGCCAGATGATTGGCCAAAAAATAAGCCGTATTGGGCATTTTTATCGGCGCGGCTTCGCCGTGTTTTTTGAGAGCCTCCGCCAGGGCTTTTTCGGCTTCCGCAACCATTTCATCGGCGCCGTCAAAGACCCGGTTAAACAGTAACTTCTTCATAACTACCTCTCTCCTTCAGGATTGTTTACGCGGATACGGAATCTAGGCCGCATCAATACGCAGTTTGATCTTCATGATCTCGTCCCGGGCCCGTTCCGAAGTGTCATAGGGGGAAACACCCTGACGGTCGGCATCGGAAATCTCATCGTTGTAGGCGATGAAACCCAGAAGATCCTCCGGGGGGATACGCCCCCGGAGAAAATTCTCATCCTCCGCTCCACGGACTTTGTTCGCCACCACACTGACCTGTTTGACCCCCAAATCAGCGGCGAGGGACTTTACCCTATAGTAGGTCTGGATGCTCCGCTCTCCCGGCTCTATCACCACGATAAACCGGTCCACCATGCTGGCGGTGCCCCGCCCCAGGTGCTCAAGCCCCGCTTCCATATCCATGATCACCACCTCGTCCCGGCCTATGACCAGGTGAGATATGACCCGTTTAACCATGACGTGCTCAGGACAGACGCAGCCGGAACCTCCGGCCTCGACGGTCCCCATAACCAGGAACATCACCCCGTTCTTTTCACGGGCGAAACGATCCGGAATGTCATCGACTTTGGGATTGATCTTGAAGAACTTCCCCAGGCCGTCGGAAGACGCTCCGGTACGCTCGGCGATCAGATCGCTCATCTTGGAAATGGGGGTAATCGCTTCAACTTCCTCCGCGGAGAAACCCAGGGCAAGGCCCAGGTTAGCGTCGGGGTCCACATCCACCGCAAGGACTCTCCTCCCTTCGGCGGCGTAGATCCGGGCGAGCACCGCGGCGAGGGTCGTCTTCCCGACCCCCCCCTTTCCGGTAACGGCGATCTTCATGCTCAGATACCCAGGGCGGCGCGCTTGGCCTCGAGACCGTCGAGTATGTTCTTCACCAACTCATGGGGATCCAAATTGATGATGTATCCGGCCCCGGTAAGCTTCCGGGTTCCCTGGGTGATAAGGTCCATCATCTGGGTGGAGCCCTTTACCTGGGGCTCTATGCCCAGGTACACGTCAATGCCCGTGGAAACAACATAGTTCGCTATGGACACAGCCTTTTCGCTCATCCACTCGGGGGCGCAGCCCACAACGGGGATCTGGGTGGTGTCGACGCCCCAGTCCCGGGCAATACCCGAAGCAAGGAGCATCATCCGGCTGATGTCGACACAGGCCCCCATGTGGAGGATCGGCGGGATATTGACCAGATCGCAGACCCGCCTGAGCCCGGCGCCGCACTGCCACTTGGCGTCCTTGTTGAGGAGCCCCGCCTTGGTGGCAAGCTGGGCCGCGCAGCCCGTGGCCACGATAAGCACGTCGTTGGCGAGAAGTTCCCGCATGATCTCAAAGTGGGAATAGTCGGGCCTGACCCTGGGGTTGTTGCAGCCGACAATGGCTACGGCGCCCCGGAGCACGCCGGCCTTGATCGCGTCAATGGCGGGCCGGTAGGAGCCGAGCTCGTCAACGTGGGTGTTGGTTACGCCGTCCAGGTGCTTGATGATCTGCTCGCAGGGGTAACCCACCGTGGCGCTCTGCTTGGTCGGGGGAATGTAGACTTTGTTCTGGTCCCGGTTCTCGTAGTTGTCTATAGCCATCTTGACCAGCTCCTTGGCCTGATCAAAGGCGGTCTCGGGCTTGAATTCCACATAGATTGAACCGGGGATCCGGGCGATGGGGGAAGAGGTAACGAATTTTGTATGGAAACATTCGGTAAGCTGGGCCAGGGCGGGGAAAATGCACTGCACGTCAACGCACATCATTTCCACGGCGCCGGTGAGCACGACATTTTCCTGCTGGAGGAAGTTACCCGCCATACGGACGCCGTGGCGCATGGCCACCTCATTGGCGGTACAACAGAGGCCCACCACATTGATACCCTTGGCGCCCTTGCTCTTGGCGTAGTCCACCAGATCCTTGATCTCCGTGGCGGTAACCACCATTTCGGAAAAGGCGGGGTCATGGCCGTGAACAACGACATTGACCATGTCCGGCTCCAGAACGCCGAGGTTGCCTTCGGTGTTCCAGACCTTGGGGGTTCCAAAGAGAATGTCGGTGATCTCGGTGCCCAGCATGGAGCCGCCCCAGCCGTTGGCAATGGCGCAACGGAGCCCCTGGCGGACCAGCGCTTCCGCGTCGGCGGTGTTGCCCATATGGGTCATGTGCATGGAGGTGACAACTTCCCGGTCTATGGCCCGGGGCTCAATGTCCAGATCGTGCCACAGCTTCTGCCGTTCCGGGGTGGCCCGCTTGACAAAGCGGAGGGTCCCGTGGGACTTGCCGAATTCCTCAAGGCCCGTTTCCGCCACTTCGTGGGCGACTTCGTAAATGTCCCGGCCCTCGGTGGGAATATCCCATTCCGTGGCAAGGCGGATGAGTTTTTCCTCATCCCGCACCTGATAGTTGCCGTCCCGGCTGGTGCTGAGGAGCACGTGCAGGATCTCCCGCGCGTGGTCCGAGTGGGAAGACGTACCCGCCGCAATCATGCGGAGGTAGTTCCGGCCGGCGATGGCGTGGGCGTCCGCACCGCAGATGCCCCGGGGCGCCTTGGCGGTGATCCGGCAGGGCCCCATGGAGCAGTTCTTGCAGCAGATACCGTCTTCGCCGAATCTGCAGTGGGGGGTTTGGGTCTTTACCCTGTCCTCCCAGGTTTGGGCTCCAACCGCGACAGCCCGTTCCCTAAGCTTCGCGGTTACCGCTTCCATCTCTTCAACGGTGGTAAGCTGTTGTTCTACTGTACTCAATTTTCTCCCCCTATCGTAATTTCAGCGTTCGGGCTGAATCGGCACGACGTATGGCTTCCAAGCCCGTCCGGACCGGGTCTACAGACCCCGCCCGCAAGCCCATCTCCAAACCAGCCCCCAGGCCCATAAAAGACATAGACTCGCAGTGCTATAGTATACTAGTTTTATATTTTGGAAAATACACCAATTAGCAGGAATATTTTTTCGAGAAATTCCTACAAAATGTAGTATGCCAGGCGCCGCTTTCCGGTTAGGGCAGGCTGCGCCATTGTACACCTTCCATGAACAGATAGTAAGGAGCAGAGAGGGGGCGCATCCCCGCCGCATGAGCGGCGGGGACCGGGCTATCGCTCCAATCTTTTGGCTGCGCCAAAAGGATTTCCGCTCTATCCCTTGCGCGGGCCCGCCTGCGGCGGGCAGACCTGCCGGGGGAAGGGGGGTGTTGCGGGGGGCCTCCCCCGCATTGGGGGTAGCGGAAGACCCCGGACCCGCGAAGCGGGGAGGAGGCTGGAGAGCAGGGGGCTCGGCCCCCTCCCCTTCCGCTATCTGAGGGCCTTGAGCCGCTCTATGGCCGCCTCGCCCGCCACGGCGGCGTCTTCGGCGGTGAAGGCCGCGGGGAAATTTTCATCGAAGAGGATCTGGGCCGAGGCGGGGAACTCCTCGTCGGCGCCCCAGAGTATCATGTACATGAAGATGCCGGTGATAAACTCGAAGCGGTAGCCCGCGTCGCCCCGGCCCAGGGGCTGCCCCCGGATGACCGGCCCCTCCATGACGGCCCTGAAGCCGGGGAGGTCCTTGCCAAAGAGGCCGGCAAGGCGTTTGAGGCAGCGGCCTTCAAAATTCCGGTAGTAGACGCCGCCCGAAGGTATGTCGTGGTAGGAGAGCGGGGCTCCCGAGGGGGCGCGGAGGCGGCCTTCGCAGAGGTAGCGGAGCAGCAGGATACGCTCAGCGGTCTCTTTGGCCACGGGCACGGGGATTCCCGCCGCCGGCCCCGGAATCAGTCCGGGGACCCCGGTCTTTTGTCCGGGCGCAGGGGTGAGGGCGGGCTCCGGGGGCCTCAGGTCAAAGTCCGGGTGGGGGACCGCATAGGGGGTCCCCATGAAGCGGAGGGAAAAGGCGCCGGTTTTTTCATCGAAGGGAAGGCCGCAGCGCCCGGCGGCCTCATGAGGGTTCAATGCCCGGTAGCGTTCCAGGTAGTGCGCGTAGGGTACGGCCTCCTTGCGGTTTTCCCGGGAAACGGCGGGCACGGCTCAGGCGGAGAGGACAAAGAGACCTGAATCCGTATGGGGAAGGAAGCAGGCGGCTACAAATTCGTCCATATAGCCGGGATGGGAGGAAAGCTCCAGGTAGGTGATGCCCCGGCCCGTCTCGTTGACCAGCCGCGCCGCCTCGCGGGAGCAGGCCATGGCATAGGCCCCCATGAGGGAGCTGTTGCCTATGTAGTGGTACCGCTCCAGGGGGAGGTTGGGGAGCATCCCTATGCGTATGGCGTTCTTCATATTGATCCCGCTGCCTATGCCCCCGGCGACATAGACATCCTCGATGGCGTCTACGGGATAGTCCACCACTGCCAGCATGGTTTTTATGGCGGAAAAGATCGCCCCCTTGGCGCGGATAAAGTTGTCTATGTCCGTCTCCGTCAGGGCTATTTCCGCGCCCGACGCGCTTTCGCCGGGGAAGGCCGCGATATAGCGCCCCCCGCCGTACTCGTCATGGAGCACCCGGGGCCGCGGGCCCGGATCTTCCCGGATAAATTTGCCTTTGGCGTTGATGATGCCGCAGCGGAAGAGTTCCCCTATGAGGTCTATGAGGCCGGAGCCGCAGAGCCCCAGGGCCTTCCAGCCCTGATCCGCCCCCACGATGCTGAGGGCGGGGATCATGGTTTCCGGGTCCACGGTAACGGCTTCTATGGCGCCGTCGGTGGCCCTCATGCCGCAGCTAATATCCCCGCCCTCGAAGGCGGGGCCCGCGGAACAGGCGCAGGCCATGAGGAAGTCGGAGCCGCCGAAGACCAGCTCCCCGTTGGTCCCCAGATCGATGAGCAGGGAGGGGCCGGCCTTCCTGAAGATCATCGACGAAAAGACCCCGGCGGTGATGTCGCCGCCCACGTAGCTCCCTATGCCGGGGGCTATGAGGACCTCCGCGCCGGGATGTACGCCCATACCGAGGCTTTCGCCAGAAAGGGTATCTATATGGAAAAAAGCCGGAACGTAGGGCTCAAGCCTGATGTGCTCTCCGGGGACGCCCAGGAAGAAGTGGGTCATGGTGGTGTTCGCCGCCACGGCCACGCGGTAGATCCGGTCCGGGCTTATCCCCGCCCGCTCGCAGATACGCCGGATCAGAGGCTCTATACATTCCCCGGTTACCGCCGTCCTGAGCCGTTCCAGGCCGCCGGGCCGGGCGCTTTCGATGATTCGGTTGATGACATCGGCGCCGTAACGTATCTGTCCGTTGCCCGCGGAGCCCAGGGCGGCCATCTCGCCGGTTTCCAGGTCCAGCAGCATGATGGAAACCGTAGTGGTGCCTATGTCTATGGCCAGGCCGGCAAGCCGGGGCGGGGGGGTGTCGGAAAACGAGAGCGGGGCCCTGGAGGAGCCGTTATGGGAAGCCGGGTAGAGGTTGAGAATGGCTAGCTTCTCCCCCCGGCGGCGAATCACGCAATCCAGGGTAAAGTTCGACTCCCGGAGAAGCGCCGGCAGTTTGCGCAGCGCATGGAGGCCCACCGTGATGTCCCCTTCGGCGGCGCCGGTAAGTTCCGCCACCTGCCGGATGAGGCGCTCCCGGTCCGCCTCGGCGTCGCCCAGGTCCGGCGCGCTGAGGCCGGCGCTCACCACGCTGAGCCCCAGATCGCCCCCCAGTTCCATTTCGGCGAGGCTCTTCCGCAGGCCGGCGAAGATCTCCCTGTCCCGGGTAACGGTAAGGTCCGCTATCTTGATCCGGGTCTGATAGGCCAGGGCTCCGGCGGGGACAAGAATCTCCAGGTCTGAATGTACCCTGCTTTGACAGGCCAGGCGGAAGCCCTGGGCGTAATCCGCCGCTCTTATGTGGCGGCTTGGCCCCTCGTCCCGCACCACACCGCCGGAGAGTATCTTGACCCGGCATTTGCCGCAGGTGCCGTTACCGCCGCAGGGGGCGTCCAGGGCCACATCGGCCTTGCGGGCCGCTTCCAGGAGGGATGTCTCCCCCGGAATTTGAACGGTGCGGACTTCGCCGCCTTCAATGTTGAACGTAACGGTGAATGAGACCATAAGCCGGAATAATACCCCGTGCAGGAGCTCATGTCAATCAACATGAGGCATCACGGTGACGCGGCACGAGGCTCAGGATCAGCGCATATCAATTTCCAAACACCTCGAAATTACAGAAAGCAAAAGAATTTTTACCGCTTTTCCGCTCCCGCCTGCCCCGCCGGGTCTGCCCGCCGCAGGCGGGCCCGCGCAAGGGATAGGAGGGGTGCCCGAAGGGCAGACCCGGTGTGAAACACCGGGGCCGGAGCGGAGCGGAGCCCCGGATAGCCCGGTCCCCGGCGGCCTGCCGCAGGCGGGGCGACGGGGATGCGCCCGTATGACAAAATTTGTCCTTACGTATAGATTCACATATACAACACAGACTCCGTACTACCCCCGGGGCGGCTTCTTTTCCGGAAAAACCAGCCGCCGCCGGAGCAGGAAATTACCGGCAAAGCCCGCCACGGAGGCCCAGAATTTCGCCTTCACGGGAGCCCAGACGAGAAAGACAAGGCCCCGGGTAACGGCATAGTCGAGGGCCCCCATGAGGCCCACGGAGAAGATGTACAGAAAGACTTCCCCGCCGGTATTCCAGCGCGCCCGGTGGCGGAACAAAACAGCGATACAAAGCAGGTAATTACACAGGGCTGCAAGGGCAAAGGCGGCGGCGATGGAAAAGTTCAGGCTGAGCCCGAAACGGATACCCGCGGCAAAGCAGGCCATGTTCACCAGCATTGAAACGGCGCCTATAAAGAGGTACAGCAGGATTTGCATGGGCAGCGGGGCCGTATGGGCGCCGTAGTGCAGAATGCAGTACAGCGCGTGAATCCCGTCCTTCCAGCCTATCTTCTTGCCCTCCTCGTAGGTCCGCGGATTGTACGAAATGGCGCATTCATAGACCCGGTAGCGGCCCTGCGCGACTCTGGCGGTTACCTCGGGTTCAAAACCAAACCGTTCCTCTTTCAGGGCGGGGGCGATTTCCCGGATCACCTCCCGCCGGAAGAGCTTGTAGCAGGTTTCCATGTCGGTAATGTCAAGGTTGGTAAACATATTTGAAACCGCGGTCAGCCATTTGTTCATCCAGGTGTGCCAGTAGTAAAGGACCCGGCGGGTATCCGGCTTGAGATACCGGGAGCCGTACACCACGTCGGCCTTTCCCTCAATCAGGGGTTCCAGCATGGCGATATATTCACGCGGATCGTACTCGCGGTCCGCGTCCTGAATGCCCACATAATCCCCGGCGGCGTGTAAGAGTCCGGTCTTGAGGGCGGCCCCCTTCCCCCGGTTCCTTTCGTGACGCAGCACCAGTATCCCCGGATCAAGGGCCGCCATCTTTTGCAGGATAGCCAGGCTGTTATCCGTGGATGCGTCGTCCACCACAATTATTTCCAGCGAAAAGGCCTGCCCCCGCGCCATGGCCCTTATGGTTTCTATGCACGCCTCGATGGTGGCTTCTTCGTTGTAACAGGGAACAATGAGGGAGAGGGTGTAGGGCATACTATGCTCCTCCGCCTGGATGCTTATACACGGGTACATACCCCTCCGGCGCCGCTTGGCGGCCCGCCCTGAAAGAGGGGCCCCGGCACGAGAAACCCGCGAAAACATGGGGATGTGAAACGGCGCTTATATCCGGCTGCGCGGCTAACGGGGGGGGGGGGGGGGGGGACAAGGAATCACAGACAAAGGGTTCTCCTTTACGGGCAAAATCCCGGCGCCGGAATTCTAATGCCCGGCAAACATAGCATAAGCCCGCCGCATCCGCCAAGTATCACATACAGAAAGTCAGGAATTCTAAGTTTAACATGACAGGACGCCTTAAAAAATTACCGGGGGTCCTGTCAGCCGGGAAAAACCACTCAAATTATGAATAATTTGAGTGGTTTTTGGATAAAAATGCCTAAGTTTTCAAACTTGGAATTCCTGACAGAAAGTCGATAGTAAGGAATAGAGAGGAGAGAAGGGGCCGGTACGAAGTCTACATTGAAAATACAGATAAACCGAGCCTGTCCCAAAACTAATTGAATGTGCGCTAAAAGCGCACGGTTTTGGGCCAGGCTTTTGGAAAAAGCGGCCCAAAGTCCGCTTTTTCCACATAAATCCAAGGCAGCTTTCCCAAAACTGAAGTTTTGGGAAAGCCTCAACCAGAAGAAATTTTATATGCGCCGGCCCTGCACGCCGCCGCATTGACTAATCAGGGGCGGAGGGCTATCCTGCCACACGGCCTTGGATGCCTTGCTGAAATTTCCGCGCCCGGCGCGGACCAACCCAGGGGGGGCTATGACAAAAGTAAAAAAGCTGGTGCTGGCCAGTCTGCTGCTGGCTATGCTTATCGTGGTGGAACGGCTGATTTCCATTCAAACTCCCATACTGCGCGTCAGTTTCGCCTATGTGCCCATCATGCTGAGCGGTATGCTGCTGGGCCCGGCCTGGAGTACGCTGGTGGCGGTGCTGGGGGACCTTTTGGGAATGCTGCTCTTTCCCAAGGCCGCGTTTTTCATAGGTTACACCCTGAGCGCCGCCCTGACGGGGCTCGTCTACGGGTTGTTTCTCTATAACGCCGGGACGCGGAAGCAGTTTTTGCTGCGCCTGATCATCAGCAACCTGGCGGTGCTTGTGTTTATCAGCCTGGGGCTTACGAGTCTCTGGATAGCGATTACGCTGCGCCGGGCTTTTTGGGCGCTCCTCCCCCCGCGTATTCTTTCCGCCGCGATACGTTTTCCCATAGAAACGGGCAGTATGTTTGCCTTGAAGGTGTTTTTGGAGAAGCCCCTGCGGAAGTATCTCTACGATGACGCCGCCGGCGGGGGGCCTGAAGATTCCCGGGCAGGCGGGTGACGCCGGGGATCGCGGATGGAAAGCCCGCCCCGGCGCACAGCGCCGGTTGTTTCATCCGCTGCGAGGGTGTGGGTTACACCTACCGCTCGGGGGCCCGCGCCCTGCGGGATATTAATCTTGAGATAGCGGAGGGGGAATTTGCCGCCGTGGTGGGGCATAACGGGTCGGGGAAGTCCACCTTGGCCATGCTCCTTTCCGGGCTGGAGAAGCCCGGCGCGGGGATCGTAACCCTCGGCGGCATGAACACCGCCGATACGTCGAAGAGCCGGGAACTCAGGAAACTCTGCGGCATCGTGTTTCAGAACCCGGAGAACCAGCTTGTGTTTGAAAAGGTGGCCGATGATCTTGCCTTCGGCCTCAAGAATCTGGGATTCGGCGGTGAAGAGATAGAGAAACGTATCGCCGAAGTTTCCCGGATCCTGGGGATAGAGGAATTTACCGATTCTTTCGAGCTCTCCATGGGGCAGAAGCAGCGGGTGGCCATTGCCGGGGCGCTGGCAATGAATCCCCGGGGCATGATCTTTGACGAGCCCACGGCCATGCTGGATCCCCGGGGCAAGCGGGATATTCAGCGGATCATCGCGGACCTCCACCGGCGGGGGCTCACCGTGGTCTATGTTACCAATGTCATTGACGAGGTGCTCTTCGCGGACCGGATCATCCTGCTGAATCAGGGCCGTATAGGCGGCGAATTCCGCCGGGAGGAACTGCCCTCCCGGCTGGACGAGTTGAGGGCCCTGGGCCTCGAAGCGCCGGTGATTCTGGACGCGGCGGACCGCCTCAGGGCCCGGGGGCTTGCCGTGGCCCTGAAGGACTTTTCGCTGGAGGGCCTCATAGAGGGCATAGCCGCCGCGGCGGGGCTGCCGGGGACGGGCGGCGGGGCGGAATCGTGAAGGCCCTGGCGAAGCTCCTCCTCCTCATGGCCTATACTTTCTCCGTGTTCTTTGTCACGAACCTCTGGTTCCTCGCCGCGCTGGCGCTCTGCAATACCCTCATCATGGCCGCCTCGCGTATGAATGCCCGCCGCGCCCTGGGGGACCTTGCGCTGATGCTGCCCTTCATCGCCTTTGCCGCGCTGATAAACGCCTTGTTGGGGGACATGAAGGAAATGCTCCTCGTGGCGCTGCGGCTGATCCTGGTCTGCAACATTACCTTCATCTTCAGGCAGCGCACGGGCAGCATGGAACTTGCCGGGGCGGTGTCCCTGCTGCTCTACCCGGTGAAGCTCTTCGGCGCGGACCCCAGGGACATGGGCCTCATGGTCTGCATAGCCGTGGCCTTCATCCCGGCGCTCCGCCGGGATCTGGAGGACATCATCCGCGCCCTGGCCTCGAAGGGGCTGAAAATGACCCCCAAAACCGCCGGTTATGTGCTCAAGCCCTTCCTCACGGGCGTCCTGAAGCGCTCCGGCGAAATAGCCCTGGCCCTGAAGGCCAAGGGCTACGAATAGTAGACCAGGGCTACGAGTAGCAGTCCAGGGCTACGAGTAGCAGTCCAGGGCTACGAGTAGCAGGGGCAGCCTCAGAGCGTTCTTTAGTTACCGGCGATATATAGTTTCAAAACAACATCTGAATCGCTTATCCTTATTTTTACCAGTTCGCCGGTTGAAAAGCCAAGGGATTCAATTTCAGCATAAGCGTCATTCTCGTCCCAGTGTTGAAGATTGACATACAGTACGTCTATGTCATCCTTTTGTATTCCTTCCAAAAGGGGAATGGGCGTATAACCATAAAAATATGCGCAGTCTTCGGCGTTGTTATTCTTCTTCATGAGCAGGGCGTTTCTGTTATACGGGTGCGAAGCCGCGTCAAAATTAATGTACGCCTGACTTTCCCGGTAAATATCTCCGATGTCGGCGGCGGGCGCTTCATGATACAGGAAAAGGATGAGTAAAAAAAACGCGCCAAAACGCGCAAGGTTTAGTAATTTATTTGGGAAATGAAGAGTAACAAATAGGGAAGCGCCTATCAGAAGCAGGGGGAAACAAATTGAAACATATCGCCATGAAAATATAGGCCTGTAGAGGGAGATAACGAAGGCCTGGATAAATATCAAAGAAGCGGTAAACACCGCATTATCCGCCAATAATAACCGTCGTTCAGTGATACATTTCTTTTTTCGTAAAAAATAGCGAACCGCCATATATGCACAGGCAAATAACGGTATTCCCAGAAGTATAAAAATAGTTTCCCCTACATCGGGTTTATCGATCCAGGAGTTAAAATCTTTATCAAGCAATGCTTTATTCAATGCCGTTACCGTAAAAAAGGGGATAAGGGACGCGGCAATTATGATGTTATCGAGTAAGAATAACAGGAACCCTTTCCACCGGAATGTTTTTTTTGCAACGGTATAGGCAAGGTAAAAAAGGAAATTCGCCGTTATTAAAAGAACCCCGTAATAATGGGCGTTTACAATACATATGCCGGAAATGATATATATTATTCTGCTTCTTTTGTCCGGCTTGTCAAGGGTGTTCAAGAAAAACAAAATAACCAGAGGGACAAGAAACATTTCAAGAATATAAGTTCTCATGTTGTGGGAATAAGCAACGGCATATTTGCTTAGGGCCATTAAAAACCCGCCGATAATGGCCGGTTTTACACCCGCAAACTTCCTGAGCAGCATATAAAGGGAAATAATTGCGCAGCTGCCAATCAGTACCGAAAGCATTTTTCCCGAAGCTTCAAACCACCCGAAAACATCGAACCACAATCTGAGGATCATGAAGTACAGGGGCGGGTTTCTCGGATCGTCAAAGACGCCCATAAAGGGATGCCGGGGGTTTGACGCTATTACGGCTGAATATAGTTCGTCAAAGGATGAAGAAATTTGCAGGTAGCCGTTTATACGGAATAATAACCCCAGTATCACTATAAGTGAAAAGATTATCGCTTCATGCTTTTTGAGCCATGCTTCCGTTCCAGCTTTGAGCACATCCTGCCCTCCGGATTCCCTGTTGCGGAATAGTACAAAAAGCAGGAAAAAACCAGGTAAGTACAGAATCCAAAATTTCAAAGGATACATCAGAGGGGCAAAAAGGGCTCGTAACAGGAAGTTTAAATCTCCGTACCAGTTTATCCATTTTTTTACTATTGATCCCTTGTATATATAATTGCCTGAAATATGATATAATAAACGCCCGTCACTCTTTACGCCTTCCAGCCGGGAAATAGTATCCGCCGAAAGATAGTAAATTTCATTGCCGACAGCGGCGCTTATGCTGTCAATGGCGGCGATGATTGTTTCCGCTCCGGTTTCCGGTACCGATAGATAGATGTCTTCCAGCAGCCTCCCTCCGCTGACTTCTGCATAAACGGCAACGAAGGCGGACGCCGTAGTATTTGATGGCAGCAGTAGATGTATTTTTCCGTCAGGATAAGTCAATAAACTGACATCATTGCTGTATTCTCTCTTTATTTCAATGTTTATATACACCGGCGCACAAACCGTTGCGATTGTATAGCGGTAATGATACACCAGGGTAAAAAAGGACAGTGCCAGCAAGATCGCTGCAGCAAGGACGTATATTTTTTGTGCAGCCGCCTTCATTCTCCTTCCTTCCTCCTGAAGACAAGCCTTTTTGAGAAAACAAAATTGACTATCATTCCGCACGCTATTCCCGCCCCCTGGGCGATAAATTTATAGGGAATAATAAAACGCAATAAAATTATTTTCATGGCCCCTATATTAACGGTCAGTCCAAAAAGTGAGAGGATAATAAATTGCAGTAATTTTTTCAGGGACAACGCCTCCTTTGCCATGTTCCGCCTGAACGACCATGTGTGATTGATGATATAATTTTGTGTTGCCGCGATAAAAAAACAGAATATGCTGACCGGAATTTCAGGTAACCGGAATATGTCGGCGCACAGGAAGAAGATGGCCAAATTGGTGATCGTTCCCAGGCCGCCTGTTAGGGCAAATTTCAAAAACTGATCCATGCCGCCGCCGGATCCGGCCTCTTTCTTCATTTTCCAGACATTGATCAGGGCTTCCCAAAATATTCCTCTCGACATTTTTGATACGCCGAACTTTCTGTCACTAAACAGTATCGGGATTTCTTTGACGGAGCAACCTGCGTTATATGCCCGGTATTTCATTTCAACCTGGAATGAATATCCCCTTGAGATTATCCTTTGTAACCCTATTTTACCCAGGGCTGATTTTGTCCACATATTAAAGCCGCCGGTCAAATCTTTGATGGGACAGCCCAATACAAGGCGTGAATAAAGCGAACCGCCTTTTGAAACGAAACTCCGCAGCATAGACCAGCCTTCAACACCGCCGCCTTTTATATTCCTTGATCCGATCACCACATCATAATTTTTGATTTCTTCGATCATGAGCGGTATATATACGGGGTTATGCGAAAAATCCGCGTCTATTTCGAGAAATGTATTGTAGCCGCGAGCAAGGCCCCATTCAAAGGCGGCAAGATAAGCTTTCGCCAGACCCTGCTTTTCGGGGCGGTTCAGCAGGTGCAGTCTTGCCGGATAACCAGGAATCATTCTTTCCACCCATTGTGCGGTTCCATCGGGTGAATTATCGTCAATGACAAGGACCCCGGCTTCCGCCGGAATATTTTCAAAAACAGCCTTAATAAGGGGCTCTATATTTTCAGCTTCATTGTAGGTTGGGACGGCAACCAATAACTTTATATACGGTGATTCACGTGACAGGGGGGGTATCGCCGGAGCCGAAGCCGGTCTGGTTGTTTTCACCGAGTCAATCGTGTTAGACAAGCCTGACCCCCTTTTGCCAAAAGAAAATATATGATAATTCTCCGGGCATGAAAGAGTCAAGCGTTCCTGACATTTTGGACTTCAGGGCGGGGCTCAATTTCAAAGGATACTCCCCCGTCTCAGGACTGGTGTGTTGATTATACTAAATCTTGCTCATGATCTTTTTCTCTCTTTTTTCGTGTCTTTAGTGCTTTTCGTGGTTATTCCCCCCGTCCTACTCGTAGCTTAATTGCCGACTCTGTACGAGTAGTAAGGAGGCTCTTTTTCCTGCTTAACCCCCTGTTTCGCTAAAAACTCAGCCCCTCCACGTAGCTGTCGGAGGCTTCCTGGGCCGCCCGGACCTGGGCTTCGGCGGCGCGTATCTGCCCGGTCAGGGAGTCAAATTCGGCGTCCTGGGCGCTGAGGCGGCGGAGGTACTCCTGCCCCTGGGGGCTTTGGTTTCCGGCGGCCTCCAGGTTAAGGCGGATCCGGTTCTGCTCCGAGGCGAGCCGGCCGCGTTGGGTTTCGAGCTCCGCAAGGGCCGCCTGCGCCGTCTCAATCTGCCGCCTCAGCTCCACCGCCCGCTGGAGGGCGGCCCGTACCGCCAGGGGAATCTCCTGGTTGGCGGCGTAGATCAAAAGCGAATCAATGTTGAGCCGCCCCAGGCTTATCTCCTCCGAGAGGGGCCGCTCCTCCTTCACCGTGAAGGTCAGGGAGTCCGCCGGGGGGAGCTCCCGGATAAAGCGGTAGAGGGCGGCGCCGCGCTCCGCGGGAGTCGCGGGCTCCGTCAGGGCGGTCCCCGCCGTTATGGGGTGCTCGATGACGAGGCGCTTCGTTTCGGCGGCGCTGTTCCGCAGGGTGTAGACCGTCTCGTAGACCTGCCGCCGGGAAAGGGTCATGAGCCCCCTGGACACGGTAACGGCGCTGAGCACCCTGTTCTGGGAGGATGTGAGGGCCCCGGAGACGGCAAGATCATCCCCGTAGGAGATCAGCCGGCTCTGATTCTCCGGGAAGAATTCGATGAGCGCGTCCCCCGCGTAGGAGCCGCCGTCGTAAATAGTGATGGGGCCGGCGGGGAGCTTCATCCCCGTGGAGTTGACCAGTTCCGCCCCCAGGGCCGGGTGCAGGGCGGCGCCGCTCCGGGCCTCCGCGCCGGAAAAGACCAGGGTTTTCCGCGCCCCTATCACAGCCTCCACCAGGGGGAGCATGGCGCTCTGGCGGCGGCCCAGGCTTACCGGACGGAGCAGGGTAAAGCGAAACTGGTCGGCTAGATTCGCCCCCCGGGCCGCGGCGAAGCCCCCTTCCGCCCAGGATTTGGCCGCCTCCGCCGGGGCGGGGGCCGGCGCCGCGTCCATCACGGCGCTTTCCGTGCGGAGCATGGCGTTGGACCGGGCCCGGGGCGCCATTTCCGCCGTGCCGTAGGCCAGAGCCTCCTCATGGGTCCTGGCCTGGGCGGCCCCCGCTATGGACAGGGGGAGCACGGGGCGGAACACATGGTAGGGCGGGTAGAGGTTCTGTATAAAGGAAACGGGCCTTCCCGATACCAGGGAGAGTTCCACATTCTCCCAGTCCGTATCGCTGTCGTTATCCACGATGGCCCAGCCCTGAAGCCGCGCCTCGGGCCCCGAAAGGTCCAGGCGGTAACTGACCTTCCAGACCGGCGCGGGGACAACGTAACTTATGAGCGCCTGCCCCGGAGCGCCGCCGCCTATGTTGATGCGGAGCGCCCGGCTGCCGTCGTTCCGCTCCTCCCGGATCCGGTCCAGGGCGGCGGCAAAGGCGCCGTTGACCTCTTCGGAGCTAAAGCTTATGCCGGCGATGTCCTTGAGGTTTATCACCCTGATGCCGCCGGGCCCCAGGAGGGAGAGAAAAACCTCCTGCCCCTCCCGGTTGGGGCCGCCCTGGCGGTACTCCACCGCCAATATCCTCCCCCGGACGGGGCCGGGGGCGCTGACCTCAACCTCCTCCCCCCGAAGGTTCCGCAGAATCTCCCCTATGCCCTGATTGGGCCCGCCGGCTTCACCGGGAAGGGAGGCCCCGCCGGGCTCCCAGAGGGGGTACGTTACCGATACCGGAGGAGGGCCCGCCGGCGAAGCCTCCGAGGGCAAAATCACCGAGAGGGACTTGAGCGCGTCGTCCACGGCGGAGAGCTTCACCGCCAGGGTAAAACCCGTCTGTCCCGGCGCGGGGGTTCCCTGAAATTCAAAAAAGCCCACCCCCGATGAATAGAGGGAGAGCCTCC